>JALVWW010000153.1 GCA_027023175.1 Campylobacterales bacterium | reverse complement strand
ACAGAAGCAAAGATAGCAAAGTTACTTATTGAACACAGTGAACTTTTTTCAAAACTAAAAAACGGTCAAATCGCAGCTTTGATAAATACAACCCCTGAAACCCTTTCAAGGACAATTACAAAATTTAAAAAGTCCAATTATATTGCAATGGACAAAGACCATCAAATGAGAATACTTGATACAGATGCGTTAAAAGCTCTCTATCAATAAAAGATTTCTAAAATTTAGAACTATTTATAATAGAAGTTTACAAAAAATTAGGCTTTAAAAATACTTTAAAAACATTCCTCCAAAAAGTGATATCAATATAGTAAATATTACAGTATAAACATTATGCTCTCTGGATGAAAGTTTTTTTCTTTTTTCTATAAATTCAACTATTTTGATAGCCGGAAATATTGAGAAAAAAAGCAGTACTACGGAAAATACCAATATAAAAACTATATCTTTCATAATAATAATCCTTAAAATTAAATAAATAATAAATTTAACTTATAACATTTATTAAATAATATTATATTATAAGAATTTATTATAATTCATTGATTTGAATCAATGAATATTACACCAATTTTGATTAAAATACAATCAATAGTTTCAAATATTAATAAAAAAATAAGGATTAAATATGACAGGACCGTTATTTGTCAGACCCATCATCGAAGTACAAGACTTTCTACCCATATTTGTATCTGCATCTTTGATATTGGTATTTGGACTGTTTTATGCAAGTGTTATTACATTGGTTAAAATGCAGATTTTAAGCAAAAAATATGACATATTGGCATATCTGTTTTGGGGTTTACAAGTTTACAGTACATATTTTATGACAGAAAAAATGCATTCTCAGCCTTTTACCGTAAAGGCTATGATTATTGCAATGCTCGCTTATTTGATGGTGCCACATATTTACTACCATCTTATAACAAAATCTGAAGAAAAATATGACAACAATACATTAAAGGAGGACTAATGTCTGGAAAGAAAGTGTCCGTTTGGACGGATAACCGTTTTTGGCAAAGATCTGCCGTATGGGTGACAGGTTTTTCAGCACTATTGCTGATATGGCTGACATTTGACACAATGGGTCAAATATCAATGGGGACTCAAAAAGATATAGATAATCATGTCATAAAAAGAGTACCTTCTGCAACTGTAATCAACTATAAAGTTGAATACAAAATGAACCAAAGAAGAGGTCATGAGGTTCCGGTTATCGGAGGAGATGATGGTAAGGGAAATTCTTTGTTTAAAGTAAAAGAGAAGTTTTTTGGCAGGGATGACTACTCTCAACAAGAAGCTGATGCTCTTTTGCACCTAGGCAAGCTTGCCTCTCAGGCAAAAAACTGTATGGATTGTCATACACTTTTAGGAAACGGTGCATATTACGCTCCTGATTTAACAAAGGCCTGGCTTGATCCTATGTGGCAAAAAGATGGTCCTATGCAGGCAATGACCGGAAAAAATACAAAAGAGGAAGCTATGGCGGCATTTTTGATGGATCCGGGTAAATATCCAACTCATGCCAGAATGATGCCAAACCTAGGAATTACTCAAAAAGAGGCAAAAGCTTTGGTTGCATTTTTAAAACATATGGCAACAATAGATACAAACGGTTTTCCAAGAGGTTTTGGAAAGATAAAGGAAGGAGCGGTCTATGCAAAGACAAAGTAATTTTAAATATGAAGGGCAAAAATTAGCTAGCTGGTATTTTACTGTTGCAATGATACTTTTTGGAGCACAATTGCTTCTAGGTTTGGTTTCTGCTATACAATTTATTTACCCAAGTTTTTTATATAATATTTTAGATTTTTCTATTACTAGAATGGTACATATCAATGCACTTGTAGTATGGATGGTGTATGCCATGATCGGTGCGGTTTATTATCTATTGCCTGATGAGACAGGTATAGAGGTAGTAGGTATAGGAATAGCAAAATTACTTTTTTGGGTTCTTACTTTAGCAGTAACTGTTGTAGTACTTGTTTACATATTTATTCAAGTTGGACCTGCAAAAGATAGTACTATTTGGCTTATAACTGAAGGAAGAGAGTATATCGAAGCTCCAAGGTGGGCAGATATAGGTATTGTTGTAGTGGTAGTTGGATTTTTATTAAATACATTTTTAACATCTATTAAAGGCAAAAGAACAGGCATAATGACTGTTATACTTTCAGATATGATAGCGCTTGCCGGTTTATATCTTGCCGGAATGTTTTTTACTGACAATATATCAATGGATCAGTATTGGTGGTGGTGGGTTATCCATTTGTGGGTAGAGGCAACCTGGGAAGTCATGGTAGGTGCTTTAGCTGCTTACGGACTTATAAAAGTAGTCGGAGCAAATAGACAAGTTGTTGAAATGTGGTTATGGATAGAGGTGGCCATGCTCTTTGGTTCTGGAATATTAGGACTAGGACATCACTATTTTTGGATAGGAACACCAGAGTATTGGTGGGAGATAGGTGCACTATTTAGTTCGTTAGAGCCGTTGCCTCTTGTTGGTATGTTTGTACATGTTTTATATGACTGGGGCAAAGAAAAAGGTATTCAAGCAGGAACTGGAAAAGATACAAGCTCAAACAACACCCCTGCACTTATGTGGCTAGTATCAAATGGTTTTGGGAACTTCTTGGGTGCCGGTATTTGGGGATTTTTCCATACGCTTCCGCAGGTAAATATCTATACTCACGGTACTCAGTTTACTGCTGCTCACGGTCACCTTGCTTTTTTTGGAGCTTATGCTACTATACTTATCGCAATGTTCTATATAGCAGTACAAGGAAAATACGGTATCAAAAAGCTTAGGGCAACTTTTGCTTCAAAAATGGCGATATTTTTGATAACATTTGGCGTATTGGGAATGACAGTCGCACTAACTATAGCAGGATACGAACAAGTACTTATCGCCAGGGCTCAGCTTGGCGGAACTTGGGAGGCATATTTTACTGCTCAAAATCAACTATGGATGTCTCAGGCAATGGATTGGAGACTTATTATGGGTGTAGTTACAACAGTTGGATTTTTCTACTTGGCAAAAGATTTGTTGACAATTAGCAAAAATCCGGAAAATGTATACGAATAAAAGGAGAAAGATATGATTGAACAATTTACTGATGTAGTTCCAAGTTTTTTTGGATATCTAAATCAAGGACCTTTGACACTGACTATATTTTTGCATACTATCATAGTTATTCCTATGTTTTTTATCTACTTTCAAGAGAAAAAAAGACTTGAAAAAGAAAATAGGGATTAAATTGATTTGAGTCAATGTAATAAATATTATATTTATGATAAAATTTTGTTATTAGTTAAAAAACTAAAACAATGTATAGGGTAGGGAGTATTTTCAAAGGAGGAAAAATGAAAATAGGTCATTTACTTAGTATGGCTGCAGGTACAATGCTAGTAGCTACTATGGCACAAGCGGGTACGAGCAAGCTTGATTTGGCAAAGGTTTATGAAAAAGAGTGTCAAGGGTGTCATGGCCCTATCCACCAAGGTGGTGTCGGAGCTGACTTAAGACCAAAAGCATTAAAAAAGAAAAATGCTCAAATGCTAGCTGAAACTATTTTAAATGGTAGAGCAGGTACTGCAATGCCGGCATGGAAACATATGTTTTCCAAAGATGATGCAGCAGCTATGGTTGATTGGTTGGAGAATTGGAAAAATACTGTAACTTTAAAGCTAACTTTAAAAGATGTTAAGAAAACTTGGAAAAAGTTAGCTGACAGAGCTAAGCTTTATAAAAAATATCCTACTCCAACAGATGTAAAAAGTGTAAAAGATATCTCGTTTGCTACAGAGAGAGACGCATCCTTGGTTGACTTTATAGATAATACTACAGGTAAAGTTTTAAGCAGACACAAAGCTGGTTTTGCCGTGCATGTTACAGTTACCAATAAAAGAATTCCAAGATATGCTTACTCTATAAGTAGATCAGGAAGACTTACAATGTTTGATCTTAATGCTCCTGGTCAACCGGCGATCGCTAGTGTGCAAGTAGGTCAAGAAAGTCGTGGTCTTGCAGTTAGTCCCGACGGTAAATATGTTATGGCAGGAAACTACAATCCAGGTGGAGCAGTTCTATGCGATGCTATGACTTTGGAGCCACTAAAAGTATATCCGACTTCCAGTGTCATAGATACCGAAGGAAATATAGGACCAAGCAGAGTTGCATATATAGCTGATACTCCTTATGGTCCATACTTTACTTTTGCGCTAAAAGATGGTGGTCATGTATATATAGTTGACTACTCCAAGCCAAACTTCCCTATAGTTGGTGATATTCCAAACATAGGAAAAGTTCTTCATGATGCCTTTGAAAATGAAGGAAGAGAGATAGGAAGGTTTGTTTATGTTGCTTCACAAGGAAGCGATCTAATGGGTGTAATTGACCTTAAAACTAAAAAATTGGCTGCTAAAATTTATACAGGACCGGGAACTAAACCGCATCCTGGACAGGGAAGCTCATGGTACAACGACAAATATGGTCAACTCAACGCTACAAATAGTATGAATGTGGGTGATGTCGTTATTTGGGATATGAATAATGAAGTAGTAGCAAATGTACCTACTGCAGGCGGTGGACTTTTTGTAGGAACAAGTAAAGATACTCCATATATTTGGTCCGATTGCGTTCTAGGCGGTCCTCACAACTATAATAAAGTTTATCTTATAGACAAGCAAACACTTAAAGTTGCTAGAATTATAGAAGTTGGCAAGAAAAAAGGTAAACTAATAGATGCTGAGAGTGGAAAAGTTTTACAAACTTGGGATGCTACACAGTATAAAACAGTAAAACATCAAGAGGTTAAGTCAAAAATCTCTGATGAGTTTTTAGTTCCATATACTGCAAAGCATGGTCCAAAAGTTGCCAAGCCGGTACAACCTAGACTTCTTCATGCTGAACCGGCAAATCACGGCAAATGGGTATTTATCAGTGAGTGGACTACTGGAAGGATAGGTATCTATACAAATAAAGGCAAATTTGTAAAATATATTTACAATCTAACTACACCAACATTTACTTACTCTGTTGAGCACAGACAAGAAACACCTGGTGCATGATATATTATCCGCCCATATTAAAACATGGGCGGATAAACTTCTTTTTTAAGAGTAAAAAATGAGAATATTTTTACTTGTATCTATATTTTTTTCATTGTCATGGTCAGTATATCTTTCAAATAAATCTTGTAAAGAGTGTCATAAAGATATCTATAATGAGTATCAAAGATCTTACCACTCTAAGGGTTATTTTAATGATATATTGCATAGACAAATAGCTGATAAAATAAGCAACAAAAAGTATGACTGTGCCGTTTGTCATATGCCTGCAGCCCAAAACTTAAAAGCATTGGTTAAAGGTACAGAAAGACCAAGTAGCAGTAACATTAGGCAAACAGATGCAATATCTTGCTTTTTGTGCCATGAGATAGCTTATGTTAAAAAAGCTCATAAATATAACCATATTATATTGACAAAGCAGACTGAGGGATATAAGCCAAGTCTTTACGGAGAGCTTAAAAATCCTGATGAAAATGATAAGCACTCATCTTTAAACAATCCTTTATATAAAGATAATGTCTGCACAGGTTGCCATGCACACAAAAGAAATAAAAATGATTTGCTTATATTTAAAGCAATGAGTGATAAACAAACATCAAAAGAGTGTATAAAATGTCATATGCCATACATTCCAGGCGGCAATGAAAATATGAATAAAAGAGCAAGAACAAAGCATAGAAGTCACTTTTTTTACGGAGTGCATAATGATGAGATGCGAAAAAAGAGTGTAGATTTAGAACTTAATCTTAGTAAGAAAAAGCATCTAATTATAACGCTTAAAAATAAGATGACTCATCCGCTTATTATCCAATCAGCCAGGGAAATGTATTTGAGAGTTCTGGTAAAAAGAGATGGAAAAATCATATGGAGTAACAAAAAAGATAAAAATTCCTATTTTAAATATGACTATTTAAAAGGTAAAAAAGAGGTAGTTATACCGTATGAAGCAACATCTTATAAGTGGTTTAACAATCTTGGTGCTAAAAAAAGTAAAGTATATGATTATTTTATTGAAGATTTAAAAAAAGGTGATACAATAACAGCCTCATTTTATATAATTATAGCAAAAAAAGAGTGTTTAGATGATATAGGACTGTCATCAAGTGGACTTGATAAACCACTTTTGGCAAAAAAAATAATAAAAATAGTTAAATAGGGGATAAATTGAGATATTTTTTTACCATTATACTGCTTTTTACTACTTTTGCTTTTGCAAAAGAAAGTATTGCAATGCAAGTTTTTCATACATATTGTTGGGGATGTCATCATCAAACAGCTGAGGCTTTCGGGCCATCTTTTAAAGAGATAGCCAATAAAAGAAAAAAAGATGAAATCATAGCTCAAATAGTCTCACCAAAACAGATGTATAAAAAATTGGGCTACAAAAGAAACTCTATGCCCTCCTTTAATGATTTAAATGCTACACAAATTAATGCCATAGTCACATATATACTAAGTTTTAAGGATAAAAAATGAGAAAAATTATTTTAATTTTGATAGTAGGTTTTATTTCTCTATTTGCAAGAGATAAGATATTTGTAGTTGAGAGAGAAAATTCAGCTTTAGCGGTAATTGATCACAATCTTTTAACCAATGAGATAAAAAATATGCACAATTTCAACCATGCTGTTGTTAAATTTAAAGGAAAAGATGGATATGTTATCACAAGAGACGGTTATGTCATAAAATTTGATCCCATAAAAGAGATAAAAGAACAAGAGTACAAAACAAGTAAAAGTGCTATAGGATTTATCATAGGTAAAAACTTTTTAGCAGTTGCAAACTATGATAATAAAACAGTAGAGATTTTAAGCCGTGACTTAAAGCCGATACAAAGTATAAAAACGGGTAGCAGAAATGTAGGAATTAAACTCTATAAAAATTATCTTATATTTGAGTGTATGGATAGTGATGAGATATGGGTGATGAAAAATAAAACCCCAAAGGCAAAAAAGCCCCATTTTATTTTATATAAAAAATTTCTTGATGTAGGACAAGTTCCTTTTGATGCATTGATAGATAAAAATCTCTATGTAAGTGGTTTTTTTAATTCACCATTTTTAGGAGTGCTCAATCTTGATACTATGAAGTATAGAACAATTCCACTAAATTTAGGAAAAAAAGATAGGGTGTTAAAAGTTCCGCATTTTGGATTTTGGAGTGTATCAAAAGGTTACTTTTTTATACCTGCGGTAGGTGCAAAAAAAGTATTTGTATTTACACATGATTTTAAGCTTGTAAAATCTATAAATGTTATAGGCAATCCGGTCTTTACATCTTTAAGTCCAAACAAAAAGTATCTTGCAGTTACCTTTAGCGGAAAAGACTTTCCAAAAGTTCAAATTATAGATACAAAAACTTTAAAAGTAATAAAAAACTTTAATTTTGGCGGAATGGTTTTGCATGTCAGATGGGCAAGCGATGGAAGACATTTGTATATATCGGTTAACGGCAAAAACCAGGTACTCGCATATAATGTTAATGGCTGGTGGAAGCACTTTATGTGGCCGGTACCGAAACCATCAGGTATTTTTATATACAAAATAAACGATAAAAAGTAAAAGTGTGTTAAGAGTATCAAATCTCATAAATTCGGTTCTAAACGGTAAAAAAAGTAGAGAGCTTGGCGGCAATATAATTATATGGAATTTTACAAATAGGTGCAATCTCTCTTGTCGTCACTGTTATTCTTATGCTGATCCAAATTCAAAAGATTTTTTAACAACAAAATTTATACTAAATAGCATAGAGGATTTAAAAAGAGCTGGAGTAAGGTTTGTCATATTTAGTGGAGGTGAGCCTCTTATAAGAAAAGATATATTTGATATAGCCGACAAAATGAGAGAAGAGGGCATTATAACCTATCTCTCAACAAACGGTTTGTATATCAATGAAAAAAATGTTGATAAAATTATAGAAAAATTTAACTATATCGGCATTAGTATAGATGGTATAAAAGAGGTACATGACAGATTTAGAGGACTTGAAGGAGCTTATGAAAAAAGCATAAATGCCATAAAACTTATACAGGTCCACGGAGGCAATGCAGGTATCAGGTTTACCATGACAAAAGAGACTGAAGGTAGCTTTTATGATATTTTTACTCTTGCCGAAGAGTTAAATGTAAACAAGCTCTATCTCTCTCATTTGGTTTATAGCGGGAGAGGGCTAGATAACCTGAAGATGGATATCGCCAAAGAAAAAAGAATTGAGTTTGTTAACTTTATAATAGATAAAGCCCTTGAATATCAAAAAGCAGGCAAGGATATGGATATAGTTACAGGCAATATGGAAATGGACGCCATTATACTTTTAGAAAAATTTTCAAAAGAGTACCCTCATTTAAAAGAGGAGATGGAAAAAAGACTTAAAGCCTGGGGAGGAAATAGTGCAGGAAAAAGACTTGGCAATATAAATTCCATTGCCGAAGTCAAACCAGATCCCTTTTTCCCTTTTGTTGTGGGGGATATGAATAGAAAAAGTTTTGATAAAATTTGGCTTAACGATAGCAATGATATATTGAACAAGCTTAGGCTTACTCCTAGAAAAATAAGTGGCAAATGTAAAGATTGCAAAGTTATAGATATTTGCAATGGTGGTAGTAGAAGCAGAGCTTATGCAATAAGCGGGGATTTATGGGGTGAGGATCCGTCTTGTTACTTAAGTGATGAACAAAGAGGAGTCAAATAGTGGGAAAAGTATATTTAACGGGGGCTGGTCCCGGAGATATGGAGCTTTTGACTCTAAAAGCTTTAAGAGTTGTAAAAGAGGCTGATGTTATCATTTATGACAGGCTTGCAAATCCTGAAATTTTAAAAGAGGCAAAAGATGGATGCGAGTTTGTTTATGTCGGAAAAGAGGATGGCAAACATACAATACCCCAAGAAGAACTAAACGAAGTAATATATCAAAATGCCCTCAAACATGATGTAGTTGTAAGGCTTAAAGGAGGAGACCCTTTTGTATTTGGTAGAGGAGGAGAAGAGGGCATCTATCTTAGTCAAAGAGGTATAGAGTTTGAGATAATTCCAGGAATTACTTCCGCGGTAAGCGCTCCGGCATATGCAGGTATTCCTGTAACTCATAGGGGCGTATCGGCATCATTTAAGGTGGTTACGGGGCATGAGGCTCCAAATAAAAAAGGCTCGCAAGTAGATTGGAAAATGTTAAAAGGTGATGAAACCATAGTCTTTCTTATGGGATACCACAACTTATCAAAAATTTGTAAAAATTTGATAAATATTGGAAAACCCGAAGATTATCCTGTTGCAGTCATCAGCAAAGGAACAATGGAAGATCAAAAAGTTGTAGTATCAACCTTGAATGATATAGTTTCAAAAGCGAAAGGATTGCCGACACCGGTCATGATAATAGTAGGAAAAGTGGTCAATCTAAGAGAAGAGTTAAAATGGTTTAAGTAGTTTGACTTAATCCTGAGCTGCAATATGGATGTTAGAGCTTAAAAAACTTATGAACAAACTCTATGGCTTTTTTGTTATTTAAATAAATTTTCTTTATAACTTTTTTATTGTCATCAAGTATTATCAAGTTTGCACCCTCTAGTTTTAAATGACTTTTGCCCCATTTTTTTTCTATCTCATCAACTCTTTTAAAAACTACACTATTGCTTGGTTCTTCATTTTTACCTGTTTTTGTGTTGACTATTTTTAAGCCCTTTAGAGTTTTTTCTAATTTATACGGAAAATATGGCGCTATAGCATTCATAACTTCTTTATTTTTTGCCTCTGGAAGAGCATTTTTAAATGCTACAAAGCTCAAAAATCCAAATACAAAAATAAGTGCGATAAAAATTTTTTTACTCATTGAAAAATTCCTTTGCTTTTTTATCTAAAAATTCCATTCTCTCTTTTCCTTTTGGTAATTTTTTTCTCAAATTTTTCATTTCAAACAAAAATTTATCTATATCTTTTGGAATTAATTTTTCTATAAACCTTCTTAGGTGTTTTGCAACCGCAGGAGATGCCCCCGAAGTTGATACAGATATGGTGAGATCACCTTTTTTTATATATGAGGGAAATATAAAGTCACAATATTCAACTGTATCAACGCTGTTACAAAGAATTTTTTTACTTTTTGCTTCTAGATATATCTCTTTTTGTTTTTCTATATTATCAATGGCAACTATAACTATATCAAAGCCGTCTATATCATTTTTTTCATATTTTTTTTGTATATATTTGATACTGTTTTTTTGAGATAACTCTAAAATATTTTTATCAAACTTTTCAGCCAGTAAAACAATCTTGGATGTAAAATCAAGTAAATGGCCAAGTTTATCAGCAGCAATTTTTCCACCGCCTATTATCAAAATCTTTTTATTGTCAAGCTTCAAATAAGCTGGAAAATATGACATATTTATCCTTAAATTTAAAATGATATATAATCATACCATAAAGCAAATCAAATTAAATTGACAATAATCAATGTTTTTGTTTGGTCCATAATGTATAATAAAATATAATAAACAATTATAAGTGCTTATTATGAAAAAGATAATATTATCTACTTTTTTGTTTTTGTAGCTATAGCTATAATATTTAAAAATATTACAGCTTATAGGTGCATACGAGAAAACCCTATTTGCTCGTAGTAGGTATGATAGATTTCTCGAAGACGATGATAGTGCTATAAGTGAAAAAACAAAAAAAGTTTTGGATTTTTAAAAAAGACGGGTAACTAAAGTTTGGGGTGCCAATGCTTTGAAATGAGTAAACAAAAGCCATAGTAGCTTTTTTAAAGAGTTTAAATGGTAAAATAGCCAAACTATGCTAAAGGAATTAAATGAGAGATAGAATACTTTATGAAATACAAAAAAACTTTCCGTTGACTAAAAGACCTTTTTTGGATATCGCAAATAAGCTCAATTTAAAAGAAGATGAAGTTTTAAGTATAGTAAAAAAAGAGAAAGATGATGGTATTATAAGGCAAACTTCTGCAATATTCGATACAAAAAGATTGGGATATAAGTCATCTTTGGTAGCTTTTGAAATTGAAAAAAATGATATAGACAAAGCGGTAGAGATATTAAATTC
>JALVWW010000152.1 GCA_027023175.1 Campylobacterales bacterium | reverse complement strand
AATGTTGAGTCATCAACTATTACTGATACCGCAGTAGATCAAAAAACAGAGGCTTCAACTGTCAATGTTATAACTGAGAAGACAATTGAAAAAATAGATCCTAAAAATATCAATGATCTTTTACAAACAATTCCGGGAGTTACGGCTGATGTTAGAAGCGATGTTGTTGAGATACACATAAGAGGTGTAAATCAGCAGGAGTTTATGTGGGAAAATACTGGTGTAGCCGTAGTGATTGATGGTGTACCTGTTATGCAGGACGGTGGAAAAGTAAGAGGTATAAATATAGATGAAATAGAGTCTATAAAGGTTATAAAAGGAAGTGCCGGCTATCTTTATGGTGCTGATGCTTCAGCTGGTGCTATAATCATAACAACAAAAAAAGCAAAAGGTAAAAATGAAGGAAGTGTTAGTGCTGAAGCAGGAAGCTATGGTTATAGAAATTATAAAGGAAAACTCTATAAAAGTACCGATAAATATTCACTCAATATATTGGCTGGTTATAAGTCTGAAGATGGGTATTGGGATCAAACATATAACAATCAAAAAACAGGAAGTGGAAAATTTACATATTTTATAGATGATACAAGTGATATTGCTTTTAGTGCAGATATTACAAAAAGATATCAAGAGACAACAAGAGGTAGCGTAACAGGTGTAACAGAAGCTGAAGAAAATCCAACAGGTGCTGATGATGGAGATTGGCCATGGAGCAAAGACTATTACTCAGATATTTATAAGTATTATATAACTTACAATAAAGACTTTGAGAATGCAGGTAGCTTAAAAGTAAATACATACTATTATAAAGATTTATATAATTATATATCTTCCCCTCAAGATACAGATGGTGATGGAAATGATGATACTTACACAAGAGACAATGACGACGATATTAAACAGTATGGATTAAAATCGGAGTATAAAGATAGTGTTGGCGATTTAGCATATATGATTGGTGTTGATTTGGGAAGAAGAGAAGAAGATAGCTATAGAGTGACCACAGCCCAGTATTCTCGCTATAGTTGGTGGACACATTCATATACAACATATTATGCAGGTGAAAGTAGCTTGGATGAATCAACAGAGGATAGGTATGGAATATATGGAGAGACCAAATATAAAATAAATGATAAATTAACTGCTGTTTTAAATCTTAGATATGATTACAATAAATATACTGATGATTCACTAGATCATGACTATGACGGAACAACTTGGAGTGATACCGCATCAACTGACAGTGAAACTTTTAGAAATCTTACTTATAGAGTTGGAGCAACATATGACTTAAATAGCAATCATACACTTTATGCAAATATCTCTACAGGTTTTAGAAATCCTAGGGTTTCGGAAATGGATGAAAATCCAAACTTGGATAAAGAGAGATATATAACCTACGAAGTTGGTAGCA
This sequence comes from Campylobacterales bacterium, assembly GCA_027023175.1. Taxonomy (GTDB): domain Bacteria; phylum Campylobacterota; class Campylobacteria; order Campylobacterales; family JALSKU01; genus JALSKU01. The sequence continues at coordinate 1,210 of JALVWW010000152.1, read as the reverse complement.
GAGGTAATGCGGGCTTGGGTTTATCTTATGAAGCATCTGTTTTTGTAATGGATACAAAAGATATCATATCTAAAGTTGACGGTACTTATAACTGGGATAGTGATTATTATGACAATGTTGGAGATGCAAGAAACCAAGGACTTGAATTAAGCTTAAAGAGTGATAGAAGAAAAAAAGTATCTTTTAGTTTAGCATATACTTATTTGGATGCATATTATAAATCTCATAAGCCTTTCGTAGTTGTATATAATACATATGATCAAGCTTACGATATAACAGACAATCAACTTCCAAGGGTCCCACATCACAAGATCGACTTGATAGTAAACTATAAATTTATGCCAAAATGGAGTTTAATGAGTGAACTTTATGCTCAAAGTCACTATTATGCAGATGAAACAAACTTTGTAACGATGCCGGGTTATGCAAAAGTAAATCTTAGAGTTGATTATAAGCACAATAAACATCTTGATTTCTTTGTAAAAGTTGATAATGTATTGGATAAGCAATACTATAGAACCGTATATCTTTTTAGTGATAGAAATGATGATGATAAACTTGATGCGGAAGATGCAAGCATCACGGTTGATCCGGGTCGTGTTTGGTATGCAGGATTTAAATATAAATTCTAAATGTTAGAGTTAACTTCATATATATCACTATTTTTCATAGGATTATCCTATGGTGCGACGGCATGCATGTTTTCATGTATGCCGTTTTTAACTCCTTTGCTTTTTAGTAGTTCAAACAGTACCAAAGAAGCACTTGGGGTGATATTGCCGTTTAGTTTTGGAAGAGTGTTTAGCTATACAATTTTGTCTATCATTGCATATCTAAGCTCTTTTTGGCTTAAAAAAGTGCTTGATGATACAATTTTCTCAAATTCTTTACTAGGTTTTGCAACGATTTTTATGGGTTTATATATATTTTATAAAAGTTATGATAAAAATAGCTCTTGTAAAAGTAAAAAAGGGTTTTTAAAAAGAAGTGGTAAAGTAAGTTTTTTTACAATGGGTGCTACTATGTCTCTCAATCCCTGTGCCCCCATAATGGCACTTTTGGGTTTTAGTATAAATGCTGCGGCTTTGCATGTAGCAATATTTGAAGGGCTTTTTTTTGGTTTGGGGGCAGTTATATTTTCTATACTTTTTTATGGTTTTGTATTTTCTAAGCTAGTTAGAGGGTTGATGGCACAATTTTTACCATATAA
>JALVWW010000151.1 GCA_027023175.1 Campylobacterales bacterium | reverse complement strand
GGAAATATGATAGAGGGTTATTTTCTTATAAGTGTACCTATCAAAAATAGACTTTATAAGTATCCCCTTGGTTTTGCACTACTTTTTATAAAAGATTTGTACCATTTAGCTATATATAGAACAATAGCACAAGTGACAAGTTTATTGATGGCATTGATATTTTTATTTCTCGTATATGCTGCTTTTAAAGAGCATCAAAAAAGTCAAGTAGTTATAAAAAATTTAAAAAATATTGTAAAAGAAGAAGTTGATCATATAACACATTTAATTTATACTGATCCTTTAACAGGTGCCTTTAGAAAGGTAAAATTTATTGAGGATTTAAAAAACAATAGAGATAAAAAAGCTGTTATGTTCAACATAAGAAACTTTAGCAAGATCAATGAAGCTTTTGGTTTTAATGCAGGGGATGAGGTCTTAAAAATTTGTACAAACAGGGTAAAAAAGTTATTAAAAAGAGATATTTATAGAATAGATGCGGATGAGTTTATCTTTTTTTCAGTAAAAACAAAGCAAGATATTAAAAGTATTACTAACTATTTTATAAACAATCCGGTAAAAATATTAAAAGAGAATATCAACATAAAGATCAAATTTAGTTTTGGAGTTGTTAGGTGCGATACTGATAAAGTTATAAGCAAACTCTCTTTTACTGCAAAAGAGGCAAAAAAATGTTCTTTTGCACTTTTTAAATATTATAGAGATAAAGATCATAATACACATGAAAATTTTATCAAATTTAACTCTATCGTTTATGATGCTATATTTAAGCACAAAAATACAAATATTATCCCATTTTTTCAGCCAATCCATGACAATAAAATTAATAAAATTGTTAAATATGAATCATTAGCAAGGTTAAAAACAAAAGATAAAATATATACTCCCAATTATTTTTTAGATATAGTGCAAAGTAGCGGTTTTATGTATAAAATGACAGAATTGATGATAAAAAATGTTCTTTCATATGTAGCAACATTAGAAAAAGAGATAGATGTATCTATCAATATAACCGAAGAAGATTTAAATACAAGAAGAATTAAGGCTACTTTGGAGTACTATTGTGAGCAATACAATATACAACCTAACAGAGTCATTGTAGAGGTATTAGAAGGGGTGACAACCACAGGTACAAAAAACAATATAAAACAGTTAAAAGAGATAAAAAAGTCAGGTTTCAAGATAGCAATTGATGATTTTGGTGTTGAGTATTCAAATTTTGAGAGAATTAGCGAAATGGATATCAATTGTATTAAAATTGATGCAAAATATATAAAAAATATCCATACAAATAAAAAAAGTTATCAGATAGTTAAAGCTATTACAAATTTTGCCCATAATTTAGATATACAAGTAGTAGCAGAATTTGTCGAAAATGAGGAGATTTACAATAAAGTAAAAGAGTTAGGAATAGACTTTTCTCAAGGATACTTTTTTGGCAAACCTTCACAAAATATAAATCTTTAACCCAAATTTGTTACAGCAGTATGGCAATTTGAGGTCAGTTGCCACCTTGAACCCCTTTATTGCAAAACGATCATCATGAAACTTCATCCCACTTGCAGATTTAGGAAGTTACAGACCTGGGCAAAGTTTAGATAAGCTACAAAAAGTAGCTTATCTATTTTTATATCATTAGGTTTAAAATATCTGTAACTTTTTTCAAATCCTCACTTGAGAGGGATTTGTCTTTTGGAGAAAACTCTTTTGCTACAAGAGCCAATATATAAAGTAGTGTTCCTGCGATCAAAGGTAGCTTTTGCTCCAATTCTACTTCAAGGTCATATCTAAGTGGAGGCATGCTTGCCAAATGCTCCAATATCTGTTTTAACTCAAGCTCCTCTTCAAGCTCCTCAAACTTCAACATCGACTCTTTAAAAGCTTTTGTCAAAGGCACATCACTAAACCATATAATATCCCTACCATTATATTTTGTATTCTCTTGTGCTACCACCAACAAGTCGTAAAGCTTATCATCAACTATATCACTTATCTCTTTGACTTTACTTTTATCTAGCCTAAGCGATGCTACCTCTTTAAATAGTTTCTCTATTTTGTGAACACCTATAACTGCCATTTTTTACTCCTCATTCTCTTTTTTTGTATCATCTTTTTCTAGCTTTTTAGCACCCATTGCAAATGTCAAAAGAGCAACTCCGTCAAAAAATAGACTCACTCCCACAAATAATCCTACTAGCACAATAGAGCTAAAAGGCCATCCTACCATAAGAATAATAGCTAAAATGATAGAAAATATACCATTAAGTATCATCATCCACCAGCCTTTGTTTGGCTTATACTCCATGCCGAAAGCTATGCTACTATATGCATCTATGAGTAAATAAGATGCCAAAAGTATTCCTGTTACCGCAATGCCTTCAACCGGAAACACTAAGAATAACACACCCGCAACCAAAGACAGCATTGGCTTTAACCACGCAACAAATGATGAGCGATAATTTTTCCAAGTATTGTAGCCCTGCACAAAAGCACTAAAGATAAACATCCAAGCCATAAAGGTAACTACCGCTATAGACATTAATCCCGGTAAAAATATACCGCTTAAGCCTATAAGCATCATTAAAATACCGGCCAACACTCCATATTTACTAAATTTCTTGAGTGTTTCTTTGTCAAATTGAAATTTGATTGTATTCATTTTTAAATCCTCCATAAAAAATATAAAGGAATTTTAGTCTATTTTGCTAAATAGTTCTGCAACTAAAGTGACATTTCTTGAAGTTTTTTTATATCTTGTTTTACAATTTTTCTAGCATATTCTATAATATCTTTTGCTTTGTGAAACTCATAAAATTCAAATGAATTACCGGGAATATTTATAACAAGTTCAGGTGAATATCCTGCTATCTTGTATTCGGTTAGGATTTTTTGCATAGCATCTATACTTCTTGTCATGATACTAAAAATACCCATATCTTTTATATCATCATTCAATCTCTTTTCTACTATATTATTTACTTTACTTTCAAATCTTGCAAACAGAGTTTTCTCTTTTTTGTCTATATTTTTACCTTCTTGAATAGTTGAAGTATGACTTTGTTTATTTTTTGAGTTTACATTGACTGCTACTGTTAAGTCGGTATTGTCTGATATGGTTGGAGCAATAGGCAAAGGGTTCAATACCGCTCCATCTACAAAATACTTTTTGCCTATCTTTTTTGGAGTAAAAATAGTTGGGATTGCTATAGAAGCACGCAAGGCATCAAGAAGCCTTCCTTTTTGAAACCAAATCTCCTTTTGGCTTATGATGTCTGTTGCAACAGCGGTAAATGAGATGGGTAGCTCTTCAATTTTTGTATCTCCTATCATTTTTTCAATGACTTCGAAAACTTTACTACCGCCTATAAAGCCATCTCCTCCAAAAGAAAAGTCTAAAAGTTTTGCAACATCTAAAAATTTTAGAGTCTCTACCCACTCTTTATACTCTTGCATTTTACCGCATGCATAAAGTCCACCTATAAGTGCACCCATAGATGAGCCACTTATAGATTCTATAATATAACCTGCTTTTGTCAACTCTTCGATAACAGCGATATGAGCATATCCTCTTGCTCCTCCACTACTTAAAACCAATGATACTTTTTCCATCAGTATTTAACCTTATCTATAAGTTTATTTAAATTTTTTAAATGTATATTTTTTCTTTGTATATCTATAATACCCTCTTTTTTTAACTCCTGTAGTTGCCTGCTTACTACTTGTCTGGCAGTTCCGATAAGAGAAGCTATATCCTCATGAGAAAGTTTATGTAAAAGTGGCATATTTTTAACCGAATTATTTAAATTTTTCATAAGAAGCTTGATAAGTCTAGTAGATGTATCATATAGTGAAAGATCTACGGCTAACTCTTCTATCTCTCTAAATTGCTTAGAAAGATATGGAAAAAATGCCTTATTAAATGCCGGGTTTGTATGTAGCCAATTTCTAACATTTTGTATAGGTAGCTCTAAAACTTGTGAAGTTTCAAGTGCCATAGTATAAACTTCATGAGGATTCTCATCAAGCAGAGTCAATATATCAAAAAAATCTTTCTCTCTTAAAAGATAAAGCGTTTGTTCTTTATTTTTATCTGGATTATACTGAAAAACTTTTATGCACCCTTCTATCACTATATAAAAATATTTCAGAGTGTTATCACTATCCATTGCTACAGAATTTTCAGGATAAACTTTTATCTTTCCAATCCTATTTATCTCATTGATTAGACTACTGCTAAGCTCATCAAATCCCGCTATAGATTTAAGATGAAGCATGCTCTATATACTCTTCGTAGCTGCCTTGAAAATCAACCACTTCATTGTTTGGTTTTAGCTCGATAATTCTTTTGGCATACGCATCTATAAGCTCTCTATCATGTGAAACACATATAACTGTACCTTCAAATCTTCTAAAAGCTTCGCCAAGAGCAATGATAGCTTCAAGGTCAAGGTGGTTAGTAGGCTCATCAAATATCAAAAAGTTACCCTCATCAAGCATAATTTTACTTATCATCATCCTATGCTTTTCTCCACCGCTTATATCTTTGATACTTTTTTGCTGCTCTTCTCCGCTAAAAAGCATTCTTCCCAAACAACTTCTTATCTCGCCTCTATCTCTTTTTTTATCAAAATTTTCAAGCCATTCATATAGGGTTTCTTCACCTTTTATCCTATCGGTAGTATCTTGAGGAAAGTAGCTGTACTGTACGGTTGCACCCCATTTTACCTGACCCTCGTCCGGTTTTAACTCACCTACAAGTATCTTTAAAAGGGTAGTTTTACCTATACCGTTGGCTCCTATAATTGAAACTTTTTCACCTTTTTCAAACTTCAAAGAAAGATTTTTAAGCACTTGCAAATCCCCGTAAGCTTTGGATATATTTTCTATCTCCAAAGCTTCATTTCCTATCTCTCTACTTTGCTTGAAAACTATGCTTGGCTCTCTTCTTGAGCTTGTTTGCAAATTTTCTATATTTAACTTTTCAAGCTGCTTTTGTCTGCTGGTAGCTTGTTTAGCTTTTGAGGCATTTGCCGAAAATCTTCTGATAAAGTTTTCAAGCTCCTCTTTTTCTTTTAGCTTTTTACTTCTTTGGATATCTGCTTGTTTTTGGATAAGTTCAGCCGCTAGGTACCAGTCATTGTAGTTACCGGTAAATTCCCTTATCTTTTTATAGTCAACATCAAGTATATGAGTTACTACGCTATTTAAAAAGTGCCTATCATGTGAAATGACTACCAAAGTTCCCTCATGTCTTTTAAGCTTCTCTTCAAGCCAAGCAATAGAAGGAAGATCAAGGTTGTTTGTAGGCTCGTCCAAAAAAAGTATATCCGGATTTGGAAATAGTACCTGAGCCAAAAGTATCTTAAACCTATCTCCGCCCTTGAGTGTGCTTACTTTGTTTTCGTGGATACTCTCATCAAAACCAAGCTCTTCAAGCATCTTTTGAATTACTACATCACACTCATACATAGGATCTTCTTCTGCACAAATTATCTCAAGCTCACTAAGTCTCTCATTTACTTTGTCATCATCAAAGTTACCTTCACTATAAAGCTTCTCTTTCTCTTTGGTTGCTTCATAAAGTCTTTTATTACCATAAAGCACGGCATCTTTTAGAGTAAAATCCTCAAAAGCAAACTGGTTTTGCCCTAAAGTTCCTACTTTCAAACCGTTATCTATAGCTATTTCACCGCTTGTAGGCTCTATTTCACCGCTTAAAATCTTTAAAAAAGTGGTCTTACCCGCACCGTTTGCACCGATAAGTCCATATCTTTTTCCTTTTGTAAGTTCCAAAGATACATTTTCAAATAAAACTCTACTGCCGTATCTTTGGGTAATGTTTATCGCTCTAAGCATTAATGAAGCTCTTCATTTAGTTTGACTTCTCTATTGCTTTTAAAAGCTTTTAGCTTACCGTCAGTACTGTCCTGTCTAAAATGAATACCATTTAGTCCGGCAAGTTCCACTCCTTTGTAAGTCTCTTTGTTTTCCAGTTTTTGGGAGTTTACTTCGTTTATCTTTTGCACATTTATTTCGTCTATGCTTACTTTTGTACCTTCCAATACTGCAATGCCGGCATCCACAATACATCCGTCGCCCAATGGGATACCTGTAACGGAGTTGGCACCGAGCAGTGTATTTTCTCCTATGCTTACAGGGTTACCGTTAGTTCCACTTAATACACCAAGTATGCTAGCACCCCCGCCTACATCACTGCCACTTCCTACCACTGCGGATGAGCTTATCCTGCCTTCCACCATTACCGGACCCAAAGTTCCGGCATTGAAGTTGATATAACTTGCCCCCGGCATTACAGTAGTTCCAGCAGCCAACTGGGCTCCCATTCTAACTTTTGAGCTGTCAAGTATCCTGGTATTGTCTGCAGGTATAATATGCTGCAAAAATCTAGGAAATTTATCTACACTGTCTATGATAGGATATTCACCCTCTAGTTTTAAAGCTATCTCATTTTCTCTAAGCCAATCAAGCTCGATAGGAGTATTTCCACTCCATGCTACATTTGGTAGTATTCCAAAAGCTCCGTTTAGATTGAGACTTCTAAGAGGTGCTTTGCCCAAAGACAATGCATAAAGTTTTAGATAAACACTCTCCACACTCTTTGGGGCATCATCTTCAAAAATAAATACAACTTTGTAATTGTCAACATCTATATCTTCATCAAAAAGCATGTGATAAAGATACTTTACAACCTGAATATTTTTATGTTTATCTCCCTTTGCTTCCTCCTCAAAAGGAGCAAAAGCTTTTAAAGAGTTTTTTAAAAACTTTTTACTTACATTAAAAACTTGCTCACTCTTACTAAAATCTATCTCTTCGCCACACTCTTTCAATGCCGCTAAAAACACACAAGCACTTCCAAAGTTTTCATTCCAGTTGACAAGAGGGTATGTAGCTTGAAGTATCTTATCCTCATTTAACTGCCCTCTATCAACTACGGCTATACCAAATCCCAAAGGATTTTTAAACCCTTCTTTAGCCTGAAACTTTTCAACAAATTTAGCAAAATCCTCTTTAGTTTTTATCTTTTTCATTACTGCTTCACTTTTCCTTTCGATAAAATAGTCTTGCATTATATCAAAAATTTATATAAATTTTTCTTCATAGAGGTCAGGCGATAGTGATAGCACTATCACACTCTACAATCCCGGTATTCTTGGTATTTTATTAAGTTTTGAGTTTCTGCAGTACCAACCCCAGCCTTTTTTTAGCCAGTGGCCTATTATAGGCATTGGCACCATAATAGCTCTTTTATCATTTCTATAAACAAATGCCGCACCGTCTCCGCTATCCATAATACAAAGTATGTTTATGTGACATGAATAACTCTTTCTACTTATAACCCCATTTTCCATAGCATTTATATTGTATGCTACACATTTTGCCATAACTTCTGCAATATGTCCCTGTTTTGCTCTCCAATCAGGTCCTTGAAGTGCAGCACTATCACCCAAAGCAAAGACTTTATACTCGTCAGGGGTAGCATAATAATCATGTTTTACTTCACAGTAATTGTTTATATTGACAAATCCCGCAGCATTAAGAGGTAAGTCTGAATTTTCAAAAACCTTATGACCGTTGCCTGCGGGTATAAACATCGTCAGGTCACTTTTTAACAGTGAGTCATCTTCAAAAACAACTCCCTCACTTGTAAATTCTTTTATCTTTTTGCCTGTATATGAGTCGATATCTAACTTATCAAAAAATAGATCCATCATTTTTAGAGCATTTGGACCCATTCTGATACCCGGTTTTTCCATAGGAGCAAAAAAGTTTAACTTAAATTTATCTCTAATGCCAAGTTTTTTTAATTTGTTATGCACATTAAAAAGAAGTTCATAAGCCGGTCCGCCTCTTACATTGCTTGCATCTTTTGGATTACCTCCAAAGCCCATAGAGATAGCCCCACCTCCTTTTTTAATAAGCTCATCAAGTCTATTTTTTAAAGTTAGTGCATCATCAGGTTTACCGCAGATAGACAAGGTGTGTTCAACTCCTTTATGTTTCATCTTGCCAGAACCTAAAGCTATGACAAGATATTCATATCTAAATTCATGCTCTTTGCAATAAACCTTTTTTTCGAGTGATTTGATAGACTCCACTTCATCTATAACAAGCTCAAATCCATGTACTTTTTGAAGTTCTTTTAAAGATACCTTTGTATCTTCAAAACTTATATCACCTGTTGGTATCCATATAGAAATGGGATAAATATAAAAGTAGTCTCTATTGCTAACAAGAGTTACATCAAAACCATATTTTCTTAAATATATCGCTGATTCTACCCCTGCAAAACCTCCGCCCAAAACCAAAACTTTTCGCATAATAACACCTTATAATAAAAATTAGGTGTAATTATACAATAATGATATTAATTATCAATTAAGAGATGCTCTATACCTCTTTTTTAAGTTCATTTAAAGCATTTTGCATAGTTTCAAGAATTAATTTTGACATCTCTTTATCATCTCTTTCAGGTATATCCCATCCGCTAGCTTTCATATTTGCTTCATAAATCAATTTTAACTCTTTTTTTATCTCATTTTTTAAAGACTCTATCTCTTTATGCTCCATATCCATCTGTACTCCTTTGTGTTAGGTGTTAGGTTTTAGGATTTAGAAAATATGAAAAATCTAAAATCTAAAATCTATTTACAACTTATAACCATTTTTTCTTTTTAAGCCAAAAATAGATCCCTGTGGCTATACTTATATTTAAAACTATAGAAAAGAGATAGCCATATTTCCAGTGAAGTTCAGGCATATACTCAAAATTCATACCATAATTTCCTACTATAAAAGTTAGTGGTAAAAATATGATAGTGATAGCCGTCAGTCTTTGCATTGCGGCATTCATTCTATTTGACATAATACCCATATGAAAATTCAAAAGATACCCTGTCCTGTCCAGCAATGTCCTGTTTTCTTTCACCAAAAATAGAATATGTTCTTTAAGATCAGATATCTCATACTTTAATTTCTTTTTCTTTGCTATAGACACTATATTAAAAGCTTTATTTACTACATCACTCTCTTGAACAAAAAGTTTTACAAGTCTATTTAGTGTTCTTCTAGCATAATATATCTTTTCTTGTATAAGTTTTTCATCTATACTCTCATTCATTATCTGATCTTCAAGCTCTTCAAGACTAGCATCTATAATATCTGACATAAAGATAGAGTTATCCATGATAATATCTACAACAGTATATATTTCAAAAATAATATCAGCTTTGTGCAGCCTCATACGCCTTTGAAATTTTTTTGCTATCTCTACAACCGCTTCATCTTCATCACAAGCCACAATAAGCTTGTTTTTTATCTTAATAATAGCTATATTTGCAGTATCAAAATCAAGATAATCATCTCCGGAAAAACTTAAATGTTTAAGTATAGTAACATCTCCATTTGGAATAATATCAAATACCGGAGTCTGATCTTCACTCATAATATCTTCTATAATTTGTTCAGGAAAATCATTTTCAAAAAGCCATGATTTTAACTTTTGATTAGATACATGAGTAAAAAAAACTTGATGTATAGGTTTATTTAAATCCAACACATCAACTTTTTCTTCTATCAAATACCCATTTTCAACATAAAACATTTTCATAAAATACTCCTTATGTTAGTTTGATCGGCTAACATACAAATAGGCTTGCTAATACAAGAATATACTACAACAAGCCCAAAGGAGTATTTTACTTCATTATTGCTTAAAGGCTTATTTTTTCTTAAGCGTTATAACCAAAACTCCGTTTACATACTTTGTTTTTAATGAATTCTCATCTGCATCATTTGGCAAGGTTATCTCTCTCTCAAAATTTCCTATATATCTCTCTTGCTGTATAAAATGTGAACCTTTTTTATCTATTTTATTGGAAGTTTTTGCCTCCACTTTTAGTGTATGATTTTTTATACTTACTTTGATATTATTCTCTTTTGAGCCGGGAATATTGACATTGATAACATATTTATCCCCCATATCTTTCATATCAAGTGATGGAGAGACAGTAAAATCTTTAAAAAATTTATCAAAGTCAGGATCATTTTGAAATCTTGCATTAAATGAGCCAAATACCTTATTCATCTCCTCTTGCATCTTTTTAAACTCTTCAAAAGGGTTTAGATTAAGGTTATTACTTAGAGCAAACTGCTTAAAAGGGTCATTTGATTGCATCTTGTTTTTTTGAATAGATGTGGAAGCAGATGGTCTTGAACTTTTTACAATTTTATGAACCGGCTTGTAATAGGACTCTTTAGAAGTTAATTTATCATTCATTTTATACAGATAGTATCCTTCTATTCCAACAGCTATAACAAGTATAGTTGATAAAACTATAAGAATTTTATCTCTCATATTTACCTCCCGGAATATTTTTTGAAATTATATTCCAAGGAGGTAAATAAATGGTAAACCTATTTTACACTACATCCGTCTTTATTGACCAAGTCTGAAAATGGTGTGTTGGGGCATTTATCATACAAGTCTATAACTCCATCCATATCACTATCCAATGCACAGCCATACTTGTTAACAAGAGCCAAAGCTGGAGTTGAAGGACACGCATCTCTTGCATCTATTACACCATCTTTGTCGGTGTCAATATTTGCAGTATTTGGTGCAACACAACCAACAAAAATAGTAACAATAAAGACAAGGATTAATGAAAAATATATTTTACTCATTGCTTTCTCCATAATTTTTTTATCTCATACCACCGCCGGCACCGCCACCGGCACCGCCGCCCATGCCGCCGCCGGCACTGTCTCCCATGCCGCCGCCCATGCCGTCACCCATGCCGTCACCCATGCCGTCGCCCATGCCGTCGCCGGCACTATCGCCCATACCTCCTGGACCCATATCGTTTGATATGCCATTAGCTTTTCCTAATGCATTTTCTGCAGCTTGGGCTCTTTTTTCGGCAACCTCTGCTTCTTTAGCTTCGATTTTGTCTTGTATCTCTTTGATTTTTTCTTCTCGAGCATCTTCATTCATTTTACTAATTTTTGCTTTAATAGCATTCATATACCTATACCTATTTTGAGCTTGTGTTTGCTCCATTTGCTCTATCAACTGGTCAACTGTTTCATTTTCAAGTGTTGCAGTTGTATCGGTTGTAACTGTGGCATCAGTTGTGGTATCAGTTGTAGCAACAGTTGTATCTGTTGTAGTATCAGTTGTAACTGTTGTATCT
>JALVWW010000150.1 GCA_027023175.1 Campylobacterales bacterium | reverse complement strand
ATTTATTAACACACATTATATATAAATTAGCCTAAAAACACAACATTAACACACTATTTATTTGTATGTTAATTATCAAATATATTTCAAATTGAAATATTTTTATCAATTTTGACTAAATTTTTCTATAATTCTTAAAGATTTAGTGTTTGTTATTTGGTATATAGCGTATTAACACACACTTTTGTGTGTTAATTGGAAAAATCCGGCAATAACACACAAAATGTTGCTTAAAGAGGAGGATAGATTATGAATTCAAAAAAGAAAAAATTGTTGGATATAGTTAGAGAGAAAATTCGCTTAAAACATTATAGCTATTCTACCGAGCGTACTTATGTGTACTGGATAAAACAGTATATATTATTTCATAATAAAAAACATCCTATAGAGCTTGAAAAAGAGCATATAGAACAATTTTTAACAAAGCTTGCTGTTAAAGATAAAATTTCTCCTACCACTCAGAATCAAGCATTTAGTGCTTTACTTTTTTTGTATCGTGAAATTTTGGGGATAGATATGAGTAGTTGGAATATTCAAGCTTTGAGGGCACAAGAGAGAAAGCATATACCTGTTGTTTTGACAAAAGAAGAGACAAATAAAATCTTACTATATATCTCAAATGAGTATAGCTTGATAACACATTTGATGTATGGGTGTGGGCTTAGAATGAATGAGGCATTAAATATTCGCATAAAGGACTTAGACTTTGGATTTGATAAAATATATATTTGGGATAGCAAGTCATTAAAGGATAGAACTGTTCCGCTTCCACAAACTCTAAAAGCGAAACTTTTAGAACAGGTTAAAAAAGTGAAACAGGTGCATAAAGAAGATATGAAAAATGGATATGGGAGTGTTTATATCCCTTATGCTTTAAGCAAAAAATATCCAAATGCAAAATTTGAAACAAAATGGCAATATCTATTTCCCATGAAAAGTCTTTCAAAAGATCCTCGAACAAAAGAGATAAGAAGACATCATCTTCATCCTCAAACAGTCGGTAGAAATATTAAAGTTGCAGCACAAAAAGCAAAATTGACAAAAAGAGTAACTTCACATATATTTAGACACTCTTATGCCACCCATCTTTTGCAAAACGGGATAGACTTAAGAACTATACAAGAACTTTTGGGACACAAGTCTGTTGAAACAACTATGATATATACCCATGTCGTAGCTGAAATGAATAAGTCAAAAGTTTTTAGCCCTTTGGATATGTAGCTGACCCATTTACTATACATTTAAACTACTTGACTATAATTCCAATAAATTTCCTAAAATGGAGACAAGATGTTAGAAATTATCGAAAATATAAAAAAAGAGATAAAAAAGGTAGTTGTCGGACAGGATGAGATGATAGAAGCTCTCATCATCGGGCTTGTTTGTGACGGGCATATACTTCTTGAGGGTGTGCCGGGGCTTGCTAAAACTACTACGGTAAACTCATTTGCTAAGTCGTTAGGGCTTGGGTTTAAAAGGGTGCAGTTTACTCCTGACCTGCTTCCAAGCGACATCATCGGTACCGAGATATATGATCCTAAAAATAATGAATTTAGGATAAAAAAGGGTCCTGTTTTTACCAATATCCTGCTTGCCGATGAGATAAATAGAGCTCCGGCAAAAGTCCAATCGGCTCTTTTAGAAGTGATGCAAGAAAAGCAAGTAACCATAGCGGATCATACATTTAAGATAGATAAGCCTTTCTTGACTTTGGCTACCCAAAATCCGGTCGAACAAGAGGGTGCTTACAATCTTCCTGAAGCTCAGCTTGACAGGTTTATGCTAAAAGTTGTAGTAGGGTATAACACCAAAGAGGAAGAGGTGCTAATAGCTAGAAGAGTAGCAACCGGCTCTTATGAGGAGATAAAACAGGTTGCCGATAAAAATGATATAGAAGCTATAAAAAAAGAGATAAGTAAAGTGCATATAGATGAACAGGTTGAAGAGTATATCGCTACTTTGGTATTTGCTACAAGAGAGCCTGAAAATTATGGACTTGAAGAGATAAAAGAGTATATCAGTTTCGGTGTAAGTCCGAGGGCATCTATAGATCTTTATAAAGGCTCAAAAGCTTATGCATTTTTAAGAGGTAGAGACTTTGTTACTCCTGTTGATATAGCTCATTTAGCCAAAGAGGTAATGAGGCACAGGCTTATCTTAAGCTATGAGGCAGAAGCTGAGGGCATAAGTAGTGATGAGATCATAGATAAGGTTATCAAAGCGGTGCCAATGCCGTAAAAATGAAAAATGAAAAATGAAAAATTATGGATGATATAAAATTTAGAAAAATTATCATAAAAGCCAAAAGAAAAATCTTTAGTGAAATGGCAGGAAACAATCTCTCTCACTTTGAGGGGGAGGGATTTGACTTTGTGGAACTTAGAGAGTATCACTTTGGCGATGATGTAAGGAAGATTGACTGGAAAGTTACGGCTAAAAAACAAAAACCTTATATCAAGATATTTAAAGAAGAAAAAGAGCTTAATGTTGTTATCGTTTCACTTTTGGGCGGAAGTGTTTATTTTGGCTCTAAAAGATTTAAGCAAGATGTTATAGCGGAGCTTTTTGCACTTCTTTCATTTTCCGCGGTCAAAAACCAAGACAACTTTAGCTCTGTTATTTTTACAAATAGAGCCGAACTTTATACTAAGCCTACAAAAAAGATGTATGGAGCATATAAAGGTGTTGAAGAGATACTTGAGTTTGACCCACTTGGAAAAGAGGTGGACTATAAGGAGCTTGTAGCATATCTTAGAAATAGGATAAAAAGAAGATCTATCATCTTTTTGTTGGGTGATTTTATAGGTGATATTGATATATCTTTACTTGCAAAAAAGCATGAAGTGGTCTCTCTTGTGGTTAGAGATAGACTTGAGGAGAGTCCTCCTGCTATAGGATATGCAAATTTATTAGATCCGTCAAGCAAAAAGTATGTGCAGATGGATTTGGATGAGGGAAGTTTGAAAAAGTATAAAAAAATGATAAAAGAAAATGATGCAAAACTGTTTAAACATTTTATAAAAAATAGAGTCAGATTTACTAAAATATATACGGATGAGGAGCCGTTTGTAAAAATATCTAAATTACTTAGGTGAGCCTTTGGCTCACAGGGGTAAAGGTGGATAGGAGTAAAGGTGTAAAGAGTTGAGGGTAAGCCCTCAAAACTAATCACTAATCACGAGTTATGAGGTAAAAAATGAATGAATTAAAAGGGCTTAGAGATATAAAAGGGATCGTTCAAATTCCTGATATGAGCTTTTATATCTTTTTGGCCTTAGTTATTATAGGGGTATTGATAGCTTTATCTTTGGTGGTTTATCTGCTTGGAGTTATCAAAAAAAGAAAAAAATCCAAAAGAAAGCTGTATATTCAAAAACTAAAAAGTGTAAACACAAAAGATTCTAAAAAGGCAGCTTATCTTATCACGAAATATGCCAGAAAATTGGCAAAAACCAAAGAGGAGAAGGGGATATTGGAGCAACTTTTAAGAGAGCTTGAGAGGTACAAGTATGTAAAAAACGCACCTCCTTTTGATGAGGAGAGTAAAAAATATCTAAGACTTTTTTTAGAGGTGTGTTGTGGATAGGATAATTTTTGAGTACCCGTTGGCGGCACTACTTATCATACTTTTTATCATTTGTGCCTTGTATTGCAAAGCAAGATTTGAGGCTATTATATTTCCTCATACGGCACTTCTTAATAAAAGCGGGAGAAGCTCATCATTTTTATCTGTGCTAAAATGGATAAGTATCATCTCTCTTATCATTGCTTTGATGTCACCGGTGATAGAAAATAAGATAGAGATAGAAAAGAACAAAGGGTATGCCATAGGGCTACTACTCGATATCAGTCGCTCTATGAATGCCCCGGGATATACAAACAAATTTGCAATAGTAAAAAAAATTGTCAGAGAATTTATCAAAAAGAGAAAGCATGACCAGATGGGTATAGTGGTATTTGCCGACTTTGCTTATGTGGCATCTCCGCTTACTTATGATAAGAGTATGCTTTTAAAGATATTAGATCACTTAAGAGTCGGAATGGCGGGCAACAGATATACAGCTATCTATGATGCTCTATTTTTCGGCGGTAAACTTTTTGTGCACTCAAATGCAAAGAGTAAAGTTATCATACTCTTAACTGACGGTGAAAACAATACCCAAACCGTACCGCTCGATGTGAGCCTCAGGCTTCTTAAAAAGTATGGTATCAAAGTCTATACCATAGGTATAGGTGGAGATGGAGACTTCAATAGGATGGAGCTTGAAAAAATCGCAAGATTAAGCGGGGGAAAATTTTTTCAGGCTACTTCAAAAGAGGAGTTAAAGCAGATATATAGCGAGATAGACAAGCTTGAAAAAAGCGAGATAAAAAGTGATAAATTTATCCAAAAGAGATACCTCTTTGAGTATCCTCTCTTTTTGGCGTTTTTTGCACTTTTGCTTTATCTATATCTAGTCAATAAAAGGGGAGTTGCATGATATTTTTAAAACCTGAATATCTATATCTTATGCTGATACCTCTTTTAGTACTTATTGTTTTGATAGCTACAAACAAATCAACCCTTGATAGATACTATTCAAAAGAGGTACTTAAAAGACTGAAGATAAGTGACGGAAGTATTGGACAAAAGGGAAGAAATATATTTTTATTTTTAGCTTTGGTATTGATGACGATAGCTCTTGCAAGACCTGTTATACCAAAGGGTGAAGTAAATGTCAAAAGCAGCACTACTGATATACTTCTTGCTATTGATGTTTCAAAGTCAATGTTAGCTGATGATATGTATCCAAACAGGCTGGAGTTTGCCAAAAAAAGAGCTATAGAGTTTATGAGAAGTTTTAAGAGTGCCAGGTTTGGAGTGGTGGCTTTTAGTAGTGTTGGATTTTTAGTCTCACCTTTAAGTGAGGATATACCTACTGTAGAGTATCTTGTAAAAAATCTAAATACCGACTCACTCAATCAAAAAGGTACAGACTTAATGACTCCACTGCAACTTGCAAATAAATTTTTAAAAAATGAGAAAGAGAAAGTTTTAGTTATCTTTAGTGATGGTGGTGATAGTAAGGATTTTTCAAAAGAGATAACTTATGCAAAAGAGCATGATATAAAGGTCTATATCTATGCAGTCGGTACAAAAAGAGGTAGTACTATAAAAGAAAATGGAGTTGTCTTAACCGATAAAAAAGGCAATATTGTTATAACAAGACTAAATGGGGCTATAAAAGAGTTGGCTTTAAAAAGTGGAGGAGCTTATATAGTGGGAGACTATACCGGCAAAAGTATAAAAGCTTTAGAAAAGGCTATCAAACAAAAGATATATGAAACCAATAAAAGAGAGAAAAAGATAAAAACCTATAAAGAGCTTTTTTACTATCCATTGTGGGCAGCTATACTCTTTATGCTTTTTGGTTTTAGCTCAATGCCAAGAAGAAAACTTCAAAAAGTTGCTCCTATGCTTTTAGTAGCTTTTATGATGTTTGCACCAAGCTTGAAAGCTTCGTCGCTTTTTGACTTTCAAGTGATAAAAAAGGCTGATAACTCATATAAAAATAAAAATTACAAAGAGAGTGCCAAGCTTTATAGTAAACTTTTAAAGGATAAAAATACTCCTGAGCTTCATTATGACTTGGCAAACTCTTTGTATAAGCAAAAAAAGTATAAAGAGGCTTTAAAAGAGTATGAACAAATAAATTCAAAAGATAGCTCTTTGATGTTTAAAAAGTATTATAATGAAGGAAATGCTTATGCATATCTTAAAAAGTATGACGAAGCAATCAAGGCTTATGAAAAAGCTTTAAAAATAGATCCGAAAGATGAGGATGCAAGGCACAATCTTGAACTAATAAAAAAGCTTAAAAAGAAAAAACAAAATAAACAAAACAGGCAAAATAAAAAGAATAAAAAAAATAAAAACAGCAAAAACTCCAATTCCGGTAAAAACGGTAAAAATGATAATAAACAAAATAAAAATAGAAAAAGAGAGAAACAGCAAAAAAATGGGCAAGAAAAGAAGCAAAATAAAAAAAGAGAGAAACAAAAAAATCAAGAAAAAAATAGAACCAAAAAACAAAATAAACAAAAAAATAGCAATAAAAAAGAGCAAGCTATGGGCGCTAAAGTAGTAGATAAAAAAGCTATGAGTAAAGCGGAAGAGAAGAAGTGGACACAGATGCTCTTAGGGAAAAATCCAAAAACCCTGCCTCTTATGCTACCTACCAAGCCTCGAAAGCTTGATAAAAACGAAAACCAATGGTAATTAAAAATGAAAAATGAAAAATTAACAATGTGTGGAGAGGATAAATGATAAAAAAGATAATTATATATTTGATGATTTTATGCACGGGATTGTTCGCTAGTGTTAGTGCTACTGTTGATAAAAGTGAAGTTGTAAGAGGAGATAGTGTTACACTAAACCTAAGTGCTAGCGGGGATGATGTGAAGTTTCCTTCCATCAGCGATATAGGCGGATACTCTGTGGACTCTTCAAGTAGGTCTCAAAGTATCACTATCATAAATGGCAAAACTTCTAAAACTATAACAAACTCATACACTTTCACCCCTTTAAAAAGTGTAACTATACCTTCATATAGTATAGAGGTAGATGGAAAGATAGAAAAAACAAAACCTATAGATATAAAGGTTGTTTCAGCAGCCAAAGCCGGAATCAATCCGGACTTTTCGCTCAGAATGATAGCCAACAAACAAGAGGCTTATGTGGGTGAACCGATAACTTTAAAGATAATTTTTAGACAAAAAAGAGATGTACCGGTTGAGGCAATACAGTTTGCCAATCCTACATTTCCAAGCTTTTGGGCTAAAAGTGATGGAAAAGACAGGAAGCAAGTTGTAGGTGATTATGTCATACACAATATAACCTATGTACTTATCCCTCAGCAAGCAGGGGAGTTTACCATATCCCCTGTAAAGGTAGCTATCGCAAAAAGAGTACAAGTCAGAGATGCTTTTTCATTTGTGCTACAAAGAATAAGGTGGAAAAATCTTTTTTCAAATGAGCTAAAAATAAAGGTAAAACCACTTCCTAACAATGTCAGTGTATTTGGAAAATTTAGTATTAAAGCTAGTGTGGATAAAGAGATAACAAAAGCAAACAAACCGGTAAATCTAACCCTAACCATAAGAGGTGAGGGCAATATAGATGATATAGACAGTTTTGAGCTTAAAGTTCCAAATGCCACAGTCTATAAAAACAAGCCAAAAAGAGATACATATCTTGAAAATGGAGTTTATAAAGGTATTTTTAAACAAAAATTTGCACTTGTGGGTGATAGTGACTTTGTTATTCCCCCTATAAAATTTACCTATTTTGATAAAGATGAGAAAAAGGTAAAGACGATCCAAACCAAGCCAATTAAGATAAAAGTAACAGGCGGAAATAGCATACAAACTACACAAGTTACAAATGCTCATAAGCTTATAACAAATGCTGC
Source organism: Campylobacterales bacterium (assembly GCA_027023175.1). Classification (GTDB taxonomy): domain Bacteria; phylum Campylobacterota; class Campylobacteria; order Campylobacterales; family JALSKU01; genus JALSKU01. The sequence goes on along the minus strand of JALVWW010000150.1, from coordinate 3,774 downwards.
TTTGCCAGAAGCTAAAGTTGTTAAAAAAGTAGTTTATAAAAATACAAATCCATTTGAAAAGTGGATATATCTTTTGATCGGACTTTTTGTAGGGTTTGTGCTCTCCAATCTAAAATACTTAAAGAGATTTGGCAAAAAACAAAGTAGTGAACACCCGTTATCTTATGAAATAAGAAAGGCAAAAAACGATAAAGAGCTTTTAAAGATACTTTTACCGTATGTATCAAAAAACCAAAAGATAAAAGAGATAGTAAATCAACTTGAAGAAAATATTTATATGAAAAAAAGTCACAAAATAGACAAAAAAGCCCTATCAAAAGAGATAGAGGAGCTTCTTAACCCAAAAGATGAGGATGATCTTGAGTAGCTGACAATATGAATTAACGATGGGTTAACGAACTTTTTTATATACTTTGATATGTCAAAAATATTACTTTTAGAAGATGATGAGGTATTGTCTGAAACATTGGTGGAATTGTTAGAAGCAGAAGGGTTTGAAGTTGCTTTGGTAAGTGATGGAGAGATGGCACTTGAGGCAACTTTTGAGAATAGATATGATCTTTTTTTGCTAGATATCAATGTACCTTTTTTGGATGGTTTTGAGCTTTTAAAAAGTTTAAGACAAAGTGGAGATAAAACCCCGACTATCTTTATAACGGCACTTACTGATATATCCTCCCTTTCAAAAGGGTTTGAAGTGGGTGCCGATGACTATATAAAAAAACCATTTGATTTTGATGAACTACTGGTTAGGATAAAAGCACTTTTAAAGAAGCAGTTTTCTACTTATGCAAATGAGATAAGTTTGGGTAGCTTTAAGTTTGATATAGAAAAAGAGGAGCTTTATAAAGAGTTGGAATTTATACCTTTGCCTCCTGTCGAGCTTAAGATCACTAAACTTTTGTTTCAAAATTTAAATAAAACACTAAAAAAAGAGTTTTTGCTTGATGAATTAAGTAGTGACGGTGAATCAAGTGAAGGAGCTTTGAGGGTGCATATAAATAAACTACGAAAGATAGGATTGCCTATAGAGACTGTCAAAGGCATAGGGTATCGCCTTGGAAACTCATAAAAAACAAGCTTTTTTAAAATTTTTTCTTATATACTTTTTAAGTGTTGCTGTTTTGATCTTAACTGCAGGAGTTTTTTACTACAATCAAATGAAAAATCAATTTTTGCAAAGTGAAGAGTTTTCTATGATATCTTATGCAAGAGATATAAAGATGGGCAATGACCTTAGCAAATATAAAGGTATTTTTACTCATACTCCTCCTAAAAGATTGGATAAATTTATTGATATAGACAACTTCACCATCTTAAAAGATAAATTTATGAAATATATCCCACAAAATAGATATGGGGATTATATGCAAATCTTTAAGTCAAAAAAAAGTTTTGACAAAAAGATAAGCAAACTTAAACTTCAGATTGCTGTAACACAGTTTATTTTACTGTTGCTGTTCGGTTTTATTAGTTATAAACTCGCAAAAAATGCTTTAAAACCTCTTGAAGAGAGTATAAGCAAACTTGATAAATTTGCCAAGGATTTGATACATGACTTAAATACCCCGATCGCTTCTATAAAGTTAAATATGAAAATATTGGATAAAAATGAAAAACTAAGAGAAAATAGTGCTATAAAAAGGATAAGAAAAAGTATAGCCGCCATATCCGAACTATATGAAAATCTTACCATTCTTTTGGAAGAGGAGACTTTTCAGCTTCAAAATGTTGATGTGATGAAGATAGCAAGAGAGAGTATGCAGATCCAAAAGCAGTTATATCCTCATTTAAAATTTGTCATAGATAATGAATCTCTATATTTTAAAACAAATCCAAAAGCTATAAAACAAATCCTTCAAAATCTCATATCCAATGCTTGCAAATACAATAAAAAAGATGGATATGTGAAAGTCTATGCAAAAGATAACAAACTATACATCGAAGATAGCGGGGTAGGCATAAAGCATCCTCAAAAGATATTTGAAAGATCTTTTAGCGAAAGAAACAGTAGCGGGATAGGTTTGGATATAGTAAACAGACTTGCAAATTCATTGCATTTAAAGATAGAAGTTATCTCAAATACTACAGGCTCTACTTTTATATTAACACAAATTTTATAATAGATTTTATTGCATTAGTGCTACTGTAGCAAATTCTATTATAAAATTTGGGATTAACGATGAGTTAACTTCAAAACAGTATAATATCACCAAATAAATCAAAGAGGAAAATATGAAAAGCTTTATAAAATATTTAGTATTAATTTTATTGGCAGTAGCGATAGGTATAGGTTTTTATAAGAAGATTTATATCCCAAAGCATACCTTTAAGACAACAACACCTACAAAAGGTGATATGAGTGTTAAGATAAACGGTGTGGGAAATGTAGGTGCAAAAGATACATATAAAGTAGGCTCTTTATATGGAGGAAAAGTTTATGATTTTACACTTGCTGAGGGAGACAAGGTAGAAAAAGGTCAAATAGTAGCAAAAGTTGATAGTGTAGATCTTATAAACAAAATAGATGAGCAAAAAGCCCTCATAGAAAAACTGCAAGAAAATATAAAAGCATTGGAAGTTGATAAAAAAAGTGCTGAGGTTAATTATGTGTATCAGTTTGATTTATTTAAGAAAAATGCAAGACTTTATAAGCTTCACTCTATTTCAAGCTTGGATTATGAAAAGTATAAGACTCTAAAAGATACCGCTAAGCTTAAAATAGAGAGCTTAAAGGCAAATATCAAATCACTTCATAAACAAATCTTACAGACAAAAGAGAATATAAAAGGTATGCAAAAAAGACTCTCTTATTATACTATAATTTCACCTGTTAGCGGATATGTGATAAAAAAATTGGCAGTAAACCATCAAATGATTATGCCAAATTCTACACTTTTTGAAGTAGTCAATCCAAAAGATGTATGGATAAGAACATATATAGATACAAGAATAAGCGGAAAAACAAAGATAGGGGATAAAGCTACCATAAAGCTACGCTCATCTTCAAAACTATACAAAGGCAAGGTTGTAGATATAAACCCTGTAAACAATCCAGTTACTTATGAAAGAGAGATAGATGTAAAATTTGATCATTTGCCGCTTCCGTTTTATATGGAGGAACAAGCTATAGTGCAAATAGATATAAATAAACTTAAAAATGTTATAAAGATACCCTCAAATACACTTGTTTTTTATAAAGAGAAAGATGGAGTTTGGGTAGTTAAAGGTGATAGAGTAAAATTTAAGCCCGTTAAGATATTGGCTCGTAGTAAAAAAGCAGTGGCAGTTAAGGGTATAGAATTAAATGATAAGTTGGTTTTGCCGGATGTCAACAAAGTAACTTTAAAAGATGGTATGAAGATATATCATGATTAATCTTGCTTATAAAGATATAGTTCACTCTCTTAACAAATTTATAGTAACCGCTATAAGTGTAGGAATTTTACTGGGTATTGTTATCATTATGATAGGGGTTTATAGAGGGATGATATTTGATGCAAAAGAGTTGGTAAATGATATAAATGCTGATCTGTGGGTCGTTCAGCAAGATACTTTAGGACCTTTTGCTCAAACTTCAAAAATACATGAAGATTTAAAAGATAGGATATCTTATCAAGATGGTGTCAAATATGCAGAAGCCATAACTTTCCAAACATTCCAAATGGAAAATAGCTATGGAGATTTTAAGGTAATGTTGGTCGGATATGATCCTTTTGGGAAGATAAGTGTTATAAATAAAGCAAAGCTTGTTAAAGGAAGAGTTTTAAAAAA
>JALVWW010000149.1 GCA_027023175.1 Campylobacterales bacterium | reverse complement strand
AGGAGTAAGTTCTCTGTACTGTACAAACCATATCAACTATTCTCTTCTTCATTTTCAACAACTTCAGATCCAATATCATTATAAGCCATATTTGTCCAATCATAATCCCAAATTATGCAATAGACTTCATTGCATAAGTTGGGATAAAAATAACTTTAGCTATACATAATGATTTTAAAATAAAGCTTATATAACTATTTTAAGAATTGCAAAATCTCTTTATAGTCCTTTCCGCTATTGAAGTAATAATTTGTTTTAGCTATTTCATAATCATTCAGCGAAGTCAAATACTCTGCCTTTGCCGTTATCATTTTACTAAGAGCATCGAGATAGGTAATATTGTCAACTATGCCATTTTGATATTTTGTTTTTATGATTTTATATACACTTTTTGCTGAAACCAAAGCTTCCTTGGCTGATTTTATCTTTGTGCGTTGAGTTTGTAACTTTCTTTTTGAAAGCTCAAAAAGAGTTTTCTCTTTTAATTTTGCATAATTTAAATCCTCTTTTTTAGAAAGCTTTGCTAATTTTGCAGACTCTTTTTTGTGCTTACTTGCCGTATCATATAAATTGAGAGAAAAGGTTAAAGCAAATTGATTTTGAGTATCTGGCAAATCTTTTATAATTTTACTGTCATAATCTCCATATTCATAACGACTTATAGTATCTTGTAATTTTATTTTTGGTTTTTTTATTACACCGGCAAGCTTTATGTTTTCATTGGCCGCTTTTAGTCCTGCTTGTAAAGATTTTATATGAGAGCTAGGCTGATATTGCAAATTTAAGATATTGGGCAGCTTAGAACTATCAAGCTTGGTTATACTCTTGCCTGCAAGCAAAGATAAATTTCTTAACATATCAATTTTTTGATATTTTAACTCCTCTATAAGATACTTGTTTGCTTCTAAAGCGGATTTAAACTTTAAAACTTCATCCAAAGTTACCATTTTCATATCATACTCTTGTTTTGCTCTTTTATACTGTGCTTCTAAAGCTTTTGATTTTTCATTGTATGCCAATAAGTTTGCTTCTATATTTTTTATCTGGAAAAAAAAGGTTGTAACTTGCTGTAATAGTCCTTTTGTATAAGCATTTTTATCAAATTTGGAAGCACTATATTCATACTCTTTTTGTCTCTTTGTGGCCTCATTTTTTCCACCATCATAAAGATTCATTTCAAAACTCGCAAATCCAACTCCCGTACTGCCTATTTGTGTAGGCAAAACATCAATATCCAATTTAGAGTATGATGCGCCTATATTTAATGTTGGGGCATATATATTTGAAACACTTTTTAGAGTCTCTTTTTTTGACTTCACCAAATAGCTCATAGATTTTATATTGCTACTGTTTTTAAGAGTTATATTTATCAACTCTTTTAATGAAGTTGCTTGTAAACCAACAGAAAGTAAAACAAATATAACTATTTTATATAATGTGTTCATCGACTTTATCCTTTATCTCTATCTTTTTATCTTTTATAGCCAAAATCTTATCGCAATATGGCAAAAGCCTATCATCATGGGTTACCATAACGATAGCAACTTTTTGCTCTTTTGCTATCTTTCTAAGCAGCTTAACAACACTAACCGACCTACTTATATCTAGTGCCGCGGTAGGCTCATCAGCCAAAATGATAGATGGCTTATTTGCCAAGGCTCTTGCAATTGCCACTCTTTGGTTTTGTCCACCGCTTAATTCGCTTGGCATATTGTGAAGTTTGCTTCCGACTCCTAGATAATCCAAAAGCTCTTTAACTCTTGGTTTTACTACACTTGCAGGCTCTTTGTTTTGGTACGGCAAAAGCGAAACATTCTCTTCAACATTTAAAAACGGTATAAGATAGTGTGATTGAAAGATAAAGCCTAACTTTTTTCTTCTAAGCTCTCTATCATCTTTTACAGTCCATTTTCCGTCATATACTACATCACCGCCTATCTCTATCTTCCCGCTAGTTGGCTCTAAAACACACCCTATCATCATCAAAAGAGTCGTCTTTCCTGCTCCACTAGGTGCAACAAGAGCTACAAACTCCCCCTCATCTAGTGAAAAACTAGCACCATCTATAACAGTTATCTCACTATCACCTTTGCCAAACTTCTTAACAAGATTTTCTACTTTTATGGCACTTTTAACTTCTATTTTTTCATTCTCATTTTTCATTTTTAATTTTTCATTTTTCATTCTCATCATCCTCCTATCGCTTCTGAAGGATCAGTTTTTAAAACTTTATACACACCGAAAAATGAAGCAAATATAGAAGCTACTATAATGATACCAAACAAACTCCATGCATCACTAAGCTCAAGCACTATCCTTTTAGGAAACTTATCAGCAATACTTCTTGCAAAAATATTACCGGATATGAAAGCCAAAATTCCAAGTACCATAGTCTCTTGTATGATCATTTTAATGATCACAAAGTTTGATATACCGATAAGCTTTAATATACTTATCTCTTTTATCTTTTCTAATGTCATAGTGTATATGATAAGAGCTATGATAACAACTGATACAATGATCAAAATAAAAGTAAACAATCCTATCTGCTTTGATGACTTTTTGATCACTCTTTGGAGTAAAAGCTTTATCTGTTCAGCTTTTGTAAAAACTTTTTTATGTGTTGCACTTTCCATTTTTTTAGCAACTTTTTT
>JALVWW010000148.1 GCA_027023175.1 Campylobacterales bacterium | reverse complement strand
ATAAGAGCCCTCTTCTTTTCACATCTTGCAACTATACACTTAAAGTCCAGCATTGGAAGACTCTCAGCTTTTTGCGGAGTTATTTGTGCTACAAGTGCGGTAAGTGGAGCTTTAGCATATCTTCAAGGGGGTGATTATAAAACCATATCGATGGCTATAACAAACTCTTTGGGAAATATTTCAGGTGTTATTTGCGATGGTGCAAAAGCTTCATGTGCTATGAAAATTGCTACAGGTGTTTATAGTGCTTTCGACTCTGCCATGCTTGCTCTTTCCAATAGAGCCTTACATGGAGGTGAAGGCATCATTGCTAATGATATAGAAGAGACTATAAAAAATATAGGTCTTTTAGCAAATTCGGGAATGAAGGAGACAGACCAAGTTATATTAAAGATCATGACTCCTTCATAAAAATTACTACTTTTTCATAGATAGATAACTATTTAATGCTCCCACATAAGCTTTAGTGCTAGCCTCCATCGTATCAAGGCTTAGCCCATGCCCCATTACAGGCATTTTACTATCTTCAAATCTAACTTTTACAACAACTCTTGCAAGTGCATCTTTTCCTTTTGAAACGGCATCAACTTTATAGTCCACCAATTCTCCGCTTATTCCGCTAATCCTATCAACTGTTTTAAAGAGTGCATCTATAGTGCCGTCTCCGATAGCCGCATCTTTTATAATAGTATCATTATGCTTGATAGATATAGCGGCAGTCGGTACTCCTCCGCTACAGTCACTTAGCTGCATTCCTATAAGCTTGTATATCTCTTCTATTTTGGTTATTTCGCTTGTTACTATAGCTCTTATATCATCATCAAATATCTCTTTTTTCTTATCCGCCAAATCTTTAAACTTGATAAATGCTTCATCCAACTCTTCATCGCTTATACTGTATCCAAGATCTTTAACTCTTTGTTTAAAAGCGTGTCTGCCTGAATGTTTACCAAGTATAATGGAGTTATGATTAAGCCCTATATCCTCTGATTTCATTATCTCATAAGTCTCTTTATGTTTTAAAACTCCGTCTTGATGAATACCGCTTTCATGTGCAAAAGCATTTTTGCCTACTATTGCTTTATTTGGCTGAGGAATGATACCCGTGATATTTGCCACAAGTCTGCTTGTAGGATATATCTCTTTTGTATTTATATTTGTTTTATACTCTCCAAAAATATCTTTTCTAGTTTTTAAAACCATTACTATCTCTTCAAGAGCGGCATTTCCTGCTCTCTCGCCAAGTCCGTTTATAGTACACTCCACCTGTCTAGCTCCATTTTCTATGGAAGCTATAGAGTTTGCAAGAGCAAGTCCTAAATCATTATGACAATGCACTGAAAGGATAGCTTTATCTCCTACAAAATCATACAACTCTTTTATCATAGCTCCCATCTCGTTTGGCATTCTATATCCAACGGTATCGGGAATATTTAGAGTGCCGGCACCCGCTTTTATAACCGCATCAAGTATCTCTTTTAAAAAGCCTATATCACTTCTTCCTGCATCCTCGCAGCTAAACTCCACATCATCTACAAAAGTTTTGGCATACTCTACTGCTTCAACAGCTTTTTTTATAACAAGTTCCGGAGTCATCTTAAGCTTATACTCCATATGTATGGGGCTTGTAGCTATGAAAGTATGTATTCTTTTATAACATGCCGGCTCAATGGCATGAGCTGCAGCTTCTATATCTTTAGGCAATGCTCTTGCAAGCGAACAAACTGTACTTTTTTCTACTTGCTCACTTATGCGTCTTATGGCATCACTGTCTCCGCTACTTGCAGCCGCAAAACCGGCTTCGATGATATCTACTCCCAATTTTTGAAGCTGAAGAGCTATCTGGATTTTTTCTTCGGTATTCATGGAAGCTCCCGGGCTTTGCTCTCCGTCTCTTAAAGTTGTATCAAATATTTTTATAGTTTTTGTATTCATAATTTATTCCTTATATGGTTTATTGTTTGTTTAAATTTGTAATGTATTGAAGTATTAGAGTTGAAGCAGCAGGAGAGAGTTTTTTATCTCGATTTTTGGTAAAAATTTTATGGCTTTTACCGTACCTATGACACTATCGTTCATATTCTCTCCTTTTGAATTTTTAAAACTCGCTAATTATACTAAATTTTATCTTTTTTTGCAATTTTTTTTCGTTTGATAAAATTTTTATATCCTCTTATCAAACCGTATAAGATATATGCTGTAAATAAAAATGCCAAAGACTCTATAAGATACAGATATATAAAGGAGAAAAATATGATAAGCACAATAAGAACTTTTTTGATATCAGTTTTTGGTAAGTTTATCTTTTTAAAACTTGGGTATCTTATATTGCTGACCATCAACATAGAGATAAGAGCTATAAAAACTAAAAGAGCAAATGATGCTTTATCTTTTAAAAAATGGTATTTTTCAAAAAAGAGTATCCATATACTTATAAAAACCGCAGCAGTAGGTATAGGTACACCTATAAAAACAGAAGGTTCGTTTGAAGGATTGGTTACATTAAATCTTGCAAGTCTCAAAGCTCCAAAAAGTACATACAGTGCCGTAAGCAGTGAGCCTACTTTTGCATAATGAATACCAATATCAAAATAAAAAAGCATAGCCGGTGCCATACCAAAAGCTACCAAGTCCGCAAGTGAGTCAAACTCGGCACCGAACTTAGAAGTAGTCTTTGTAAGTCTTGCTACTCTACCGTCAAGCCCGTCAAATACAAGTGATAAAAGTATAAGATATACAGCTTTTTCAAACTCACCTTTAGAAGATGCTATAATACTCAACACTCCAATAAAAGCACTGGCAGCGGTAAAAAGGTTGGGAATTATATATACAAGGTGTGACTTGGTATGTTTTTGCACAAAAAATCCTTTGGATTAAGCATAAGCTAAAAAACTAGAGGCCAAAAATCCTAAATCCTCATTCACTCAAGAAGTATCCCAAAACACTCTCCAAGGCTTTTACCTTTTCACCTTCGGCTACTTTTATTCTGCACTCAAGGGGAAGATAGAGTTCAATGAGGCCTTCATTTAAAAAAAGGTATCTGTCTCCTTTTCTCAGCTTTTTAAAATTTTCACAAAATCTATATATTTTTCTACCGCATTTTCCAAGTATCACTCTAAGCAAAACATTACCCTTATACGAATTTGCTACAATTTCCACTCTCTCGTTTAAAAGCTTTGCTTTTTCATTTTTTACATCGATATTAAGCCCGTGTATCACATTTACTTTATCAATATCAAGATCCAAGGGATTTCTAAGCATAGTTACATCGCAAAGTGAACTTTTTATAGATATAAGCAACATCTCTTTTTTAAAATATTTTTTTTCATTTACTTTGCCTATATATGTTACTTTTCCGTCAATCGGTGCAAATATGGAAAGTTCGTCCAATTCATAGGGTATTCTTTCAGGATTTCTAAATATAAAAGTTACAAAAACTGTAGCACAAAAAAGCAAAAATGAGAGAAAAGGAATATCCAAAAACAGAGATATCAAAAATATAAAAGTTAAAAAACCTATATATCCCCACCCCTCTTTTGCGATAATTTCTGTTTTTCTACATAGCATTTTTACTCTTTGGACTCACTGTTGTCGGTATCACTGTTTTGATTTTCATCCTCATTTGCAATATCTTCGTTGCTGATATCTTCATTTTCTTCTAAGCCATTTTCAGCTTTTTGGATATCATTTTTTTCATCCTCCTCTCTAATAATACCGTTTTTCTCTTCAAAATCTTTTATGATTTTCCTAACAACCTTTCCCTCTATAGTCTCTTTTTCAAAAAGCTCTTTTACTATGTTTTCGATAGCTTCACTATACTCTCTTAAGGTTCCCAAAACTCTTTTATATCTCTCATCAAGCATAGTTTTTACATATTCATCTAAATGTTCAGCCATCTTTTCACTGTAATCTTTACTGCTAGCACCCGGAATAAATCTATTTTGCTGTTTTTCAAGCACCATAAGACCGGCAACTTCACTCATACCATACATACTGACCATAGCCTTTATGATGTCGGTTGCTCTCTCTAAGTCGTTTCCGGCTCCGGTTGAAATCTCTTTAATAAACACTTCTTCAGCAGCCCTACCTCCCAAAAGTGTATCAACTTCGGCTATAAGCTCATGTCTTTGCATAAGGTATTTATTTTCTTCAGGCGTATTAAGAGTGTATCCAAGAGCCGCTAAGCCTCTAGGAATGATAGAAACCTTTGAGACTTTTTTGGCCCCTTTGGTTGTCTCGGCTATCAAAGCGTGTCCACTCTCATGATAAGCAACTATTCTTTTCTCTTTTGAATTTATTCGTCTGCTTTTCTTTTCAAGTCCGGCAATTGCTCTCTCAACCGCTTCTATCATATCTTTTTGTTTTACTTCATCTTGGTTGTTTCTTCCCGCAAGTAGTGCCGCCTCATTGATAATATTTGCCAAATCAGCTCCGGCTAGTCCGGCAGTCAGTCTTGCTATCTCTTCAAGATTTATATCTTTGGCTAATTTTATATCTTTTATATGAACTTTTAAAATTGCTACCCTACCTTTAAAATCGGGCTTGTCAACAAGGACTTGTCTATCAAATCTACCTGGTCTAAGAAGAGCCGGGTCAAGTACTTCCGGTCTGTTTGTAGCAGCAAGAACGATAACAGGTGCATTTTCGCTATCAAAGCCATCCATCTCAGCCAAGAGTTGATTTAGAGTTTGTTCTCTTTCATCATTTCCACCCAGATTTCCCGCTGCGGCTCTACTTTTACCGATAGCATCTATCTCATCTATAAACACTATAGAAGGTGCCTCTTTTTTTGCTCCCTCAAAAAGATCTCTTACCCTGCTGGCACCCACTCCTACAAACATTTCTATAAAAGATGAGCCTGAGACTGAAAAAAACGGAACATTCGCTTCACCGGCAACCGCTTTTGCCAAAAGTGTTTTACCGGTACCCGGAGGTCCCACCAAAAGTACACCTTTTGGTATCTTGGCACCCAGCCTTAAGTATCTGTCAGGATGCATTAAAAAGTCAACTATCTCCTTAACCTCCTCTTTTGCCTCCTCAACCCCTGCGACATCAGAAAACTTGGTATTGGGTTTTTCAGAATTTACAAGTTTTTTACTGCTTCCCATCCCTAAAATTCCACCACCGATATTTTTTTGCATACGATTTGCCAAAAACATCCAAATACCGAAAAAGATAAATATAGGAAGTATCCAGGAAAAAAGAAGTTCACTAAACCAGTTGGTTTCATTAAAGGCAGTATATGCAATCTTGTTTTTTTCAAGAAGAGGTATCAATGTCGGATCGTCTCCAACTTTTTTTGCAATATATATAACTTTTTCACCACCATTTTTAGAAACAGCTTTGATAATGGTTTGGCCTATGGCAACTTCCTGTACCTCTTTGGCTTTTATCAAATCTTTTATCTGTGAATAGTTAACATTTTTTGTTATTACTCTCTTGGAGGTTGCAAAAGCACCCTCTTGCATCCCTGAAACACCGCTGCTTGGATTGACAAAGCTCTTAAATATCAATATGATTACGATAGAAAATATCGCAAAAACCAAAAGAGGATTGTCACTGAAGAAATTATTGTTTTTATTGTTTTTATTATCTTTTTTTGCCACTATATTACCCTTATATTTTTTTTAATTGTAGAGTTCTCCACTCATTTTTTTCTATGATTTCAACTTTTTCAAAATCGTGAAATTTTGCCAAAACACTATCTAAATATTTATCTAAAATACCTGAAAGTATCAAATTACCGGCTTTTTTTACACTTTTTTTCAAATCTTTATTTATCATTATAAGCACATCCGCAACAATATTTGCCACAACTGTATCATACTCTTTTTTGGCCATATTTACCGAACCGACCCATATATCATGATAGCAACAATTGTTTAACTGAAAATTATTTTTTGCACTTTGTACACTTTGCTCATCACTGTCACACAATTCAACCTCGGCTCCCAGTTTACAGGCCGCTATAGAGAGTATGCCGCTTCCACATCCAACATCTAAAAATGTATCACTCTTTTTAACAGTTTTACTCAGTAATTCCAAACAGGAGCTTGTTGTCTCGTGATGACCCGTGCCAAAACTAAGAGCCGGATCAATGAGAATATTTATATACCCCTCTTTGTTTTTTTCCCAGGTAGGATGTATGTAAAAACCACCTACTTGTATCGGAGTAATCGAATTTTTATATTTTTTTATCCAATCTTCACTTCTTTTTTTATCCAATTTTGTTGTAACTTCAATCTCTTCATTTAAAACTTTTGATAATTTTTTCCCAAACTCTTTGACTCCCCACTCAATCTCTTCAAGAGGCTCTTCACTTCGAACGATAAGAGTGTTGTCTTTTTGCTCTATCGCTTCTACGCCGAATTCAAAAATGAAATTGCTAAATATTTCTTGTTTGTCAGTTGTAGTTATCTGTAGCTCATAATACTCTTGTTGCATGCATTAGCCCAATACATCTTCGAGCTTCTCTTTTAGTACTTGTGGAGTGAAAGGCTTTACTATGTAATTGTTTACACCGGCTTTTAGTGCAGTTATAACTTCTTTTTTTCCACCTTCAGTTGTAACCATGATAATGGGCATATCTTCATATTTACTCTCAGCTCTTACTTTTTTTACCAACTCTAGTCCGTTCATTTCCGGCATATTCCAGTCGGTTATCAAGATATCAATATCAGGGTTTTCCTGCATAACTTGCCATGCAACTTTTCCGTCTTCAGCTTCAAGTACATCTTTGTGACCGATTCTTGCAAGAGTATTTTTTATAATTCTTCTCATAGTTGAACTGTCATCTACTACTAAAAGTTTCAATTTCTTTCCTTTTGTTTAGTATAGTTAAGTACACTAAAATTTTGTTAATTTTATCTTATTTTAGTTTTAGATTACTTTAAATGCCTCTTCTAAGTTAATTTTGCCCTCATAATATGCTTTTCCTATAATAACTCCTGCTATCTTCTTGCTATTTTTGCACTTTATTATATCTTCAATCCCTCTAACTCCACCACTTGCTATAGTCGGTATATTGCTAGCACTTGCAATCTCTTCTGTAAATTTCACATTGACACCGCTGAGCATCCCGTCTTTACTGATATCAGTACAAATGATAGCCTCCACTCCGGCACTTGCAAACTCCTTTGCCAAAGTTGTAGCTTTTATACTACTGACTTCCGCCCAGCCTTCAACAGCCACCATCCCATCTTTTGCATCAATGCCTACAACTATGGGATATTTTTTTGCCATCTCTTTTACAAAACTTGGATCTTTAAGAGCAATAGAGCCAAGAATTACTCTGTCAACTCCCAAATCCATATACATTTTGATAGTGTCTTCATCTCTTATGCCACCGCCTACTTCTATAAAAAGATTGCAGTTTTTTCTTATCTTTTTTATCTGCTCCAAATTTGCGGGCTCACCTTTGAAAGCACCGTTTAAATCTACCAGGTGAACCCACTTTGAACCTGCTTTTTCAAACTCTTTTGCCACTTCCCAAGGTTCATTACTGTACACTTTTGCACTATCCATAACCCCTTTTGAAAGCCTAACCGCTTTCCCATCTTTTAAATCAATTGCCGGTAATATATCCATCATTTTCCTTTTATGATTTGTATCTCTTCTTTATTTAACTGATAGAGCTTATATACAAGTTCGTTGATTTGTAAAATATCTTTATCGATATTTTTTTCCAACTCTTCTATCTGCTCTTTTATCTCTATCTTTTCTACTGCATTTAAACTTTTAAAATGTTTTTTATAAAGCTTTATCTTCTCTTTTGCATTTAAAATCTTATCCACTTTTTCTATAAAATCATCTTGAGTAATTGAATTTTTTTGAAAATTTTGATATAATCTTATCAAGGTTGGTAGATGACGCCAGAAAGGTTCTGCTGGACTCAGGATGGAGAAGTGACCGCCCTCCCATCTATCAACTTTTTTAAATTTTCTATCTATTTGTCGTTTATATTTATCTTTACTAACTATATAGACAGAGATCAGCTTATTCTCATTATCAATGACATGAAATATTCTTCTACCATTTTGATCAAAAAGTGAGTATATCAATCGTTTATTATCAATATTTTGAAATACCTCATCAAATAAAAAGTTGCTAAATATATAAGGCAAAAGTTTATAATATTCTATAAATATATCATCATGTCCTTGAAGTCCAAAAATATAACCTCTTTGTTTTGCAAATAAAAACTCTGTGATACATATCTCTCTGCCTTTTAGATATGAGATAGCTATCTTTTTTTCATTATCATATCTTTTTTTTCTTGGCATATTTAAAAGATACTGGACATTTTCTTGATATTTTTTTAGGGTTTTTGGTATGTTTGGTAGAGGAATATGTTTAAAACTATCTCTTCCCTTACCTCCTCCAAAATTAAAAAGCAATTTAAAGTAAAAATCATAAAGTTTAGAGTTAAAAATCGCAGTAGCATACTTTAAGTTTAAATTTGATGAAGTTATAAAATATAATTTATCATTGCAATAAAATTTTTTATCATCATAGCAAAAATCTATACCATACCCAATTTGATTATAAAATATTTTCTCTTTTTCAAACTCTTCCAAATAGGCACAATTTCTTAAATTATAAGGAGTAATTCCTTTATCCAGTCTTTTTGCCAATTTATCATAATATTGATCCAAATGCTCTTTTATGCTTGGGTATTGATTTATATCAACAGGTGGATTATTATGTATATTTATCAGCCACTTATCAGCAAAATTTATCTCATATTTTTTTATATCCCTACCTCTTAAGAGAGGTTTTATCACCTCTTCATTTTTACTATCAGAGCTTATCAACTCCTCTTTTGTCTTGCTGTCAATGATAAAAGCTTCATTAAAACCTGTTAAAATCCCCCTATAAATATTGACATCCCACTTTTGAAGCGGTGTTCCAACTCTTTCAATTTTTCTCTTTATCTTAAGCTCTTTAGAATGCAAAAAAACAAAACCATCTCTACTTAAATCCTCTTGCTTAACATCAAAAACACTATCAAACCCTCCAAGAGAAACCTTTACTCCTTTACTCCTATCCCCCTTTACCCCTTTTTCAAGGATTGTAACAGCACTATCCACAGTAGCATCTTCAAAGACTTTCACTCCTGAAAGATCAACTATATACCTTATATTTGTTTGCTTTAGCATAAACTCTCTAAATCTTGCTCCATATTTTGCTCTAAAAAATTTATTTGAACATATATAGCCTAAGATACCGCCCTCTTTTAACTTTTTTATTCCAAGTTCATAAAAATACACATAAAGATCTGCTACTCCGTCAAATACTTCATAATTTTTTAAAAGAGGTTTTAACTCTTTGATTTTCTCTTGTCTTACATAAGGGGGATTGCCGATAACTACATCAAAGGAAATATCACTAAAGATATCATCTACTAAGCTATTGGCTGAGATAATTTTATCGCTCAATTTTACAAGCTCTCTTCCTTTTTTTGCACTCTTTAGCCAAAGACTAAGCTTTGCAATTTCCACAGCTTCAGAGTTTATATCTACTCCAAAAAGATTATTTTCTAAGATGGTGCTATCTATGTCATAAAGTCCTAAAGTTTCATTTTCATAAATCTTTCTATATTTATCGACAAATTTATGTTCATTTTCTAAAAAACTAAAAGCTTCATTTAAAAATGCCCCACTTCCACAGGCTGGATCGAGCACTTTTAAACTGAGTAAAAATTCTCTATATTTATAGATGTTTTGTAAAGTCTCTTTTTCACTTTTATTTAATCTTTTTGGATTTTTAGGGTAGCTTATAACAGTTAGATTTAACTCTTTTTTCTTTTCAAAGCACATCTTACCTAGAGTATTATCTACTATAAACTTTGTGATATAACTTGGAGTATAAAAGATGCCGTCTTTTTTTCGTTTTGATTGCTTTATGTCAAATTTTTCACTATTTATATCAGCTCTTATTTCCTCTATATCACTTAAGCTTTGCTCAAAAATATGACCTAAAATATTGACACTAACTTCACTCTCAAAGTCATAATCACTAAGCTTTTGAACTCTTAGATCAAGCACTTCATCATCTATCACCAAACTATCAAGCACTTCATCTTTTGCAAATAACCCACCATTGTATCTTGGGATTTGTAGTTTTTCATTGCCGCTATTTATAGCTTCAAAATAAAACTTATATATATCATAAAGAGAGTATGAGGTAAATTTTTGCTTTTGAAACTCCTCTCTTATCTCTTTTATAGTATTTGCTCTTAAAATCCCTCTATCTTCTGCAAAAAGTATAAAAACTATCCTATCAATGAGTTTGGAGGTTAATTTTAAAAGAGTTAGTTTTTCTATGGTTGGATTGTTTTTGATAAGATTTTCAAAAAGATAAGTTCTAAACTTTGCATAGTCACTATAAAACTTTTTACTTATCTCCTCTTCAAAATTGAGTGATCTTTGCTTTAATTTTAGAGGTATATCATCTCTTATACTTTCATAAGATAAAAGAAGATGAAGTTTTTTAAACTCTTCATAACTTAGATCAAAAAGATACCATTTTTCATATTCAGTTTTTTTGTCTATATAGAGTCTTAATTCATTAAAATTTGAAACGATAATGTATCTGCTATAACTATGAGAGTTATGATAATCAAATGCTTGATTTAAAACAGCATCTAAATATTTAGTTTTTTGATCTTTTAACTCTATAACACCTACTATCTTTTTATCTACTACTATAACACCATCTGCTTTTTTGCTGTCTGTTTCGTTTTTTTCTTCTCTTTTTAAGTTATAGCTATCTGGATCGCTTGTATCAAGAGTATATCCCAAACATTTTTCAAAAATATCTCTTAAAAAACCCTCTTGGTACTTCTCCTCTTTTACAATTTTAACAAAATCTATCTTCTCTTTAAATTTTAGATAGTTAGCCCATCTTGAAGCTACTAAAATTTCATCTTGCTCTTGGATAAAGCTATTTAGGATAGATTTTTGAAATATCATAACTTTATAAAATTTTCTACTATCTTAAGTCCGTCTGTATGGCTTTTTTCTGGATGAGGTTGAAAACCGAAAACATTTTCATTTTGTACTGCACTTGCAAATTCATATCCGTAAATAGTTTTTCCTATGATATACTTTTCATCACAAATAGCATGATAAGAGTGGACAAAATATAGATAAAATGACTCATCAAGCCCTTTAAAAAGAGGTGAATCTTTTTGTATAAAAAGCTTATTCCATCCCATATGCGGGACTTTAAGCCTTTTGGGAAATTTGCTGCTATCAAAGTACTTAATATCACCCGGCACCAAACCAAGACCTATGTGTGAGCCAAACTCTTCACTTCTGTCAAAAAGCAACTGCATTCCAAGACAGATACCAAGAAGAACTCTGCCGCTTTTAACAAACTCTTTTATGGCGATATCCATCTCATTTTCTCTTAAGTGGCTCATCGCGTCTCCAAAAGCTCCAACTCCGGGAAGTACAATTTTGTCATAATTTTTTAAAAGTTCAGGCTCTTTTACAATATCAACCGATTGATCAAATTTTAAAAAAGCATTTTTTACACTGCTTAGATTGCCCATATTGTAGTCAATAACAGCTATCTTACTCATATCTATGCAACTCCGATTTGATAGTATTCAAAACCCAGCTCTTTTAGTTTTTCTTTGTTGTATTGGTTTCTTCCGTCAAATATAATAGTATTTTTCATTCTTTTTTTCATTTCGTCAAAATCAGGACTTCTAAACTCTTTCCACTCTGTTATCAATACAGATGCATCTACACCGTCCAAAGCATCATATTTACTCCCGACATATTCTACATCAGCACCTTTTAGCCAAAACTCTTTGGCATCTTTCATGGCCTGAGGGTCATAGGCTTTTATCTTCGCTCCTCTTCTTAGCAACTCTTTTATAATTATGATGGAAGGTGCTTCTCTCATATCATCAGTCTCAGGCTTGAAACTAAGTCCCCATATACCGAAACTTTTTCCTTTCAAATCATTACCGAATCGTCTCTCAATCATTTCAACCAATACCATTTTTTGATATTTGTTTACCTCTTCTACCGCCGGAATGATTTTGGGCTCATACCCTGCATCTTGTGCTATTTTATTTAAAGCATTTACATCTTTTGGGAAACAGCTTCCGCCATATCCGCATCCGGGATAGATAAAACTGTACCCTATTCTGCTGTCACTTCCTATGCCGTGTCTTACCATGTTTATATCAGCTCCTACCCTGTAGGCTATCTGGCTCATTTCATTCATAAAGGATATCTTGGTTGCAAGCATTGCATTGGCTGCATATTTGGTAAGCTCTGCACTTTTGGTATCCATTGCAATAAATCTCTCATGATTTAGTGTAAACGGTCTGTAAAGCTCTTTCATTATATCCATGGCTTTTTTTGTGCTTGAGCCTACAACTACACGATCGGGCTTCATAAAGTCTGATATGGCAGCTCCCTCTTTTAAAAATTCGGGATTGCTTACTACATCAAACTCTATATCTTCACCTCTTTTTTCAAGTTCTTTTTTTATTGTCTTGCTTACTTTCTCCGCAGTTCCGACAGGTACTGTTGACTTGTCAACTATAACCATGTAATGCTGCATATATTTACCTATATCTTTTGCAACAGCTAAAACATACTGCAAATCCGCACTGCCGTCTTCACTCATGGGAGTCCCCACAGCTATAAATGCAACTTTTGCTTTTTTTAAAGCCTCTTTCAAATCGGTTGAAAAATCAAGTGTTTTATTGTTGAAATTTTTCAAAACCATCCTCTCAAGACCCGGCTCATAGATAGGAATGATACCTTTTTTCAAACCTTCTATCTTTTCTTTATCTATATCAACACAAACTACACTATTGCCCATCTCAGCAAAGCAAGTTCCCGTAACAAGCCCCACATAACCTGTGCCTATAACTGCTATATTCATATTTTTACCACCTTTTTATTTAATAGGTAAGAAATGTTCAGAGCTTAGTGCGAATATTGATCCTTTCGCTAACCTCTCCATCCTTACCCCCTTACCCCCTTACCCCCTTACCACCTTTTATCCCCTTACCTCATCTATCTCTTTTTCCAAGAATTGTCTGAAAATTTCAGTATAAGATTTTTTAACATCAAGCTTCTCTTTAAAACCATAAAGATACTCTGCGTAATCACTCAGAGTCAGATTGCCTTTTAAAAGTTCATACTTCAAATAAAGCCAGTAAGTATTTAAAACATCGCTTTCACAATACTCTTTTATCTTCGTCAACTCTTTTTCATAATAAAGCTTCGTTACTTCATCACCATGCACATCATATTTTCCCGGAAGTCCGGCCATCTTGCAAATAGTATCGAGTTTAAGCGATCTTACCGCTCCAAATTCACCTATATGATCCATCAAATCCACATGAAACCTGTCACTGTAACGAGAGCGGTAATTGTCCCATTTGCTTTTGTTTAATTCTCTGTTTTCTTTTTCAAAATAGGCCGGACATGAGAGATTGTACTTCATGGCTCTTATCATGAGCATTGGCACATCAAAAGACCTTCCGTTAAAACTGACAAGTTTTGGCTCTTTTTTATCAATAAAACCCAAAAAGTTTTTTATCATCTCTTTTTCATTATCACCTTGAATAGAGCTAACTCTCTCAAATTTACCAAAATCATCCGCAATCACCGCAGAAATCGCTACAACTTTATGAAAAGGAAGAGGTAAAAAAGAGTATCCGCTTTTTTCTTCTTGAAGTTCAAAAGCCTTGTTTGAAACTTCAAGATCACTCCCCTCTACTTCAAACTCACTCCTTACAAGAGCAACATCAGGCACAGTTTCACAATCAAATATACATATCATTTAGCTTCCATTCATACTTTTAAGTTTTTCTATCAGTTACAAACTCATCATAAGTCAAACCTTTAGTAAACTCCTTTATAGCATTGGCACTATCAAATATATCATATAAATAAAGTTTTATATCTCTTTTAGACATAAATAATCTCTTTTTCAATATATTTTTTTACAATCGGCTTCAAGCTATGCTCAATACCCAAATCAATCTTCTTGCCAAAGCTTTTTTCAAGTTCGTCTTTAAGAGCAAAAAAACTTCTAAAACTATTTGTTGCTTGTAACTCAACAGCTATATCTATATCACTATCCTTTTTTTGTTCATTTCTAGCATAGCTCCCAAAAAGACCTATCTTAACTACACCATATTTATCTTTTAACTTCATTTTATTCTTTTTTAGATAATCTAACACATACTCTTTATCCATTAAAAGACCTTTTAAATTACTTTTAGATAGAATTGTATCTAAAAAAGGGTAAAAGTGAGATTAGCTATAGTCAAACTGTCTGCACTTGGTGACATAATACATGCTTCATTTCTACCCCAAATGATTAAAAACAGTATCAAAGATATCACAATAGACTGGTTTGTCGAAGAGAGGTTTAGCGAAATTTTAAAATTCAATCCTTATATAGACAATATTATACCTTTAAAATTAAAAGAGAAAAACAAACTACAAGAAATTAAAAAGATTTTTAGATACAAAAACAGATATGATAAAGTTATCGACTTACAGGGACTTTTAAAAAGTGCTTTTATATCAAAAGTTTTGGGTGAGAGTTACGGATTTGACAAAAATTCCGTAAGGGAAAAAATCGCCTCTTTTTTTTATGATAAATGTTTTTATATACCTTATGGAGAAAATGTCATTATCAGAAATTTTGAACTTGCAAAGCATTCCTTAAATCTTGATATAAAAAAAGATGCACTCTACAGCAAACAACCCTCTTTATTTTATTCAAAAACAGTAGAAAAAAACATAGATAACTTTTTAAACCCAAAACAAAAAAATATCGTTATAATAGTAGGCTCGAGCTGGGAAAGCAAAATATACCCGAAAGAAAAATTTCTTAATATTGTCAAAAAAATGGATGCAAATTTTTTAATTTCATGGGGTAGCAAAAAGGAAAAATCTAGTGCCGAGTATATTGCTAATAATTCATCAAACGCAAAAATATTGCCAAAAATGAGCCTGGATGAGCTTAAAGCATTGATAGCAAAAAGTGATCTTACCATAGGAGCAGACAGCGGCCCGACTCATATAGCATGGGCATTAAACAAGCCGAGCATTACCATTTTCGGTCCGACACCAAGCTGGAGAAATACTCTTCAAAGTAAGATAAATGTTGTGATAGATTGCAAAAAAGAGATAAATCCTTTAAAGCTGGACAAAAAAGATATGTGCATCCAAAATATAGATGAAAATGAAATTATACAAAAAGCAAAAAGGTTACTGTTATGTTAGATTGGATATATCTTTTTGGTTTTTATAGTTTCAACTTTATTGTCAAATATACGCCTGATTTTATTTTGCATCCTGTTTTAAATTTTTTGGCATGGGTTATATACCTGTTTGATAAAAAACACAGGAAAATTATAAAAACCAACCTTGACTTTGCTTACGGACAAAGTATGGATGAAGAGGAAAAACAGAGGATTATAAAAAAATGCTATAAGAATTTGGTCTATTTTTTGGCAGATTTTATAGAAAATCAAGGCATCACAAAAGAAAAACTGGCAAAAAAGATAACCTTCAAAAATGAAGAGGTTTTAAAAAATGCTCTTAAAAACGGTGAAAAAGTTATACTCATTACTGCCCATTACGGAAACTGGGAGCTTATAGCACTAAGCATAGGTGCATTTTTCGGAAAAGCTACAGCCGTAGGAAGGGTGTTGGAGGGCAAGCATTTAAACAAAGTATTGAAAAAGAACCGTGAACAGTTTGATATAGAGCTACTGGATAAAAACGGGGCAATGAAAGGAATGATAAAAGCATTGAAAAACGGAAGAATACTTGGCCTTTTGGTAGATCAAAATACCGCTGAAAAAGAGGGTGTTTTGGTGGATTTTTTTGGTAAAAAAGCCAGACAGTCCCACAGTACGGCTCTGCTTTCAAGAAAATTCGGTGCGGTTATCATACCGCTTTTTATCACGACAGATGACTACAAAAACTTTCAAATTACTTTTTATGATAAAATTACACCGATAAAAAGTGATGATATCGACAAAGATATATTGGAGTTAACCCAAAAACAATCCGATGCCATGGAAAAAGCCATCAGAAAAAAACCGGATGAGTGGTTTTGGTTTCACAAAAAATGGAAAAATCAGTATGAAGAGATATATAAATGAATAAACTCTCAGTAGCCATTATCACAAAAAACAGTGAAAAAACTATCAAAAAATGTGTATCATCAGCTCTGTTTGCAGATGAAGTGGTAGTTGTCGACAGTGGTTCGGAGGATAACACGGTACAAATTTGTAAAAATCTTGGATGTAAAATTTTACAAAAAGAGTGGATGGGTTTTGGTAAACAAAAACAGTTTGCGGTTGATAATTGCAAAAATGAGTGGGTTTTTGTACTTGATAGTGATGAAGTGATAACTGAAAAATTGCAACAGGAGATACTCTCTGTCTTAAAAAATCCAAAATACAAAGGCTACAAAGTTGCAAGACTAAACTATTTCTTTGGAAAGCCTGTTTATCATTGCGGTCTTTATCCAGACTACACTATAAGACTTTTTGATAAAAATTTCGGAAAGTTCAGCAGTGATGAAGTTCATGAAAAAGTGATGATTGATGGTGATGTGGGTACATTAAAATATCATATGCTACACTTTGCATATGAAAGCATCGATGAATTTATAGAAAAACAAAACAGATACTCATCACTCAATGCCAGGAAAAACAGACTAAAAGCCGTTATAAACCCCTACTGGACTTTTTTTAAAATCTTTATCATCAAAAAAGGTTTTTTAGAAGGGTGGAGGGGTTTTGTAATAGCAAAATTATATGCACAATACACATTTTGGAAGTACATCAAATGAAGAAGATAAAAATATTGGAAATGGAAATTTCCAAAGGTTGGGGAGGACAGGAAAAAAGAACCGTTAGACTCATCAATAATATGGACAAAAATAGATTTGAGCTGTTTTATGCAGTACAGCCGGATAGCAAACTGTATGAAAACAGATCAAAAATAGATGCAAAAGTAATCCCACTCAAGATGAAGCAAAGCTATGATATCAAAGCTATATTTCATCTATGTAAAATTGTTAAAAAATACAATATCGATATCATTTCAACTCATTCCGGAAAAGATGCATGGCTTGGTTCGATTGTAGGCAAAATTACAAATAAAAAAGTAGTCAGAACAAGACATTTGCAAACTCCTATCAATAGCACAGTCTCATATAACTTAAGCACCAAAGTAGTAGCCGTAAGCAAACAAGTAGAAAACTATTTAAAAGAAAAAGGTGTAAAAAAAGATAAACTGACCACCATATACACAGGAATAGATACGGAAAAATTTAAACCTGGAAATGGAATATTGAAAAAAGAGTTAAACCTTGATGAAAACAGTATAATTATCGGTATCGTAGCAGTCTTAAGAAATGCAAAAAGACACAAAGACCTTTTAGAAGCTGTTTCTCAGATAGATGACAATATCCATCTTGTTATAGTCGGTGACGGACCACAGGAACAAAATATAAAAAAAATAATCCTTGAAAAAAATATTTCTGAGAAAGTTACTATGCTTGGACACAGAGAAGATGTTGAAAAAATATTGCCTGATTTTGATATATTTGTTTTACCTTCAAATATGGAAGCACTTGGAACATCTATTCTTGAAGCTTCATCTTGCAAAGTTCCCTGTATCGGGAGCAGAGTCGGAGGTATTCCTGAGTGCATCATAGACAATAAGACCGGTTTTTTGTTTGAAAACCAAAATATCGATGATTTGAAAACAAAACTGAATATACTGATAAAAGACAAAAATAAAAGAGAAGAGTTTGCAAAATCTGCAAGAGAGCTTGTATTGAAAAACTTTTCAGTATCATCCATGGTAAAAAATACCCAACAACTTTATGAAAGCCTGGCAAGATGAGTATCCCTGTTTTAATGTATCATCATATTTTGCCCAAAGAGGGTTTTATCACTTCAAGCATAGAAAATTTTGAAAAACAGATGAAGTACCTTCATGAAAACGGTTATAAGACTTTGACTTCTGATGAATTTTACAGGTTTAAAAAAGGAGAGTTTGAGGCTCCAAAAAAGTCTGTTTTTATCACATTTGATGATGGTTGGAGAGATAATATAATATATGCCTATCCGGTTTTAAAAAAATACAATCTAAAAGCAACTATATTTTTAGTAACCGAGTGGATAGATAAGGCAAGTGAAAAAAAAGAGGAGTTTACTCCTTTAAAGCACAATACTTGTAAAAAAATTGTACAAACAGACCCTGCAAAAGTCGTAATGAATTGGAACGAAGTAGAAAAATGTAAAGATATCTTTGATTATCACTCTCATACTGCAACACACAGAGACTTTTACTACGAGAAACTGTCATGGCAAGAGGATTTGGCTCTATCTTGCAAAACTATAAAACAAAGACTTGGCATCGAAGAAAAACATTTGTGCTGGCCAAGAGGCAGTTATGATGATAAGCTTGTAAAGCTGGCTCAAGATGTCGGGTATGAAATATTGTATACCATAAAAAGAGGAGTAAACAAACCTGATAACAATCTAACACACATCAAAAGAATATCAATGAAAAAAGATGATAAATGGCTAAGAAAAAATATACTTATTTTTTCAAATAATATTTTAGGGAGTTTGTATGCAAAAATCAAATCAATTTAAAATCAAAAAACCTTATATTGCTCATATTGAAAGCAGCCTCAATTGGGGAGGGCAAGAATTAAGAATAATTGAACAAACTGAATGGCTGATTAACAATGGATATAAAAGTATAATAATAGGCAGACCATCTTCAAAAATTATAGAGGAGGCAAAAAAAAGAAATTTACCATATTTTGAGTTAAAAATAAGAGGCTCTGTTAACTTATTACAAATTATCAAACTTATTATTTTTTTAAGAAATAATAAAATTGATATTTTAGATACACATAGTAGCAGGGATGCTTCCTATGCTATGTTTGTTAAATTTTTTACAAATATTAAAATTATCCGCTCACGACATGTAACCGATACAATAAAAAATGATTTTTTTCATTCTTTTATTTGGAAATATGGAAGCCATAGCATTGTCACAACTGCAGAAAAAATAAAATCTGATATCATTAAATTAAAACTATACAATAAAGATAAAATATTTGTTGCTCCTGCCGGTGTAGACAAGAAAAGGTTTGATAGAAAAAATATAAAAAATAAATTAAATATTAAAAAAGAGTTGAATATACCTATAAATGATAAAGTAATAGCAAATATTGGTATGATAAGGCCGGACAAAGGTCAAATATATTATATAAAAATGTGTGAACTATTATCTAAAAAATATAAAAATATAACTTTTTTGCAAATAGGAGAGGAAACAAATGATACAAAAACCTATAAAAATAAAATAATAAATTATTTAAATAATAGTCCATATAAAAATAGAATAAAATTTATTGGCTATAAAAAAGATATTGAAAACTATCTTTCAATTGTCGATATTGTTGTTATTTCATCAATTGGGACTGAAGCCCAAACTAGATTAGTCTCACAAAGTTTTTTAATGAAAAGCAATGTAGTAGCAACAAATGTTGGAGGCCTTCCTGAAATGATTCAAGATTATAAAACTGGTTTATTATGTAAACCTAAAAATCCTAAAGAATTGGCAAAAAAAGTCAGTTTATTACTTGAAAATAAAAGTCTCAGACTTGAGTTAGCAAAAAATGCTTATTTACATGCGATCAAGTACAATACATTTGAATATATGATGGATTTTATGTTAAAAGTTTACAATGGTGTTTTAAATGATGAAAATATTAGTTATTAAATTTAAAAATATAGGCGATGTTTTACTTATAACTCCTCTTTTATCCAATCTTAAAAAAGCATATCCAAATGCCAAAATAGATGTAGCTTTAAATAAAGGTACAGAAGAGATGATAACATTAAATCCAAATGTTAATGATATAATTATTTACGATAGGGAAAAAATAAAATCACTACACTATATAAAAAGAATTATAGAAGAAATAAAATTTGGTTTAAAGATAAGAGATAGAAAGTATAATATGGTTATAAATACAACCAAGGGTGAAAGAGGTAATTTTTTAGCTTTAATAAGCAAAGCAAAGACAAAAATAGGATATCGAAGTAATAAATTTCTATACAAAAAAATATTTACACATATATTGCCGTTACACAAACAAAGGCATATTATAGATATAGATTTGGACTCCTTAAGAGTCCTAAAATTACCCATAATAAATAAAAAAGTAGAGATTTTTTGGACAAAAAAAGATGAATGTGTAGTGAATAATATACTTACTTGCAGTGATTTTATCCATATACATCCTGTTTCTAGATGGCTTTTTAAATGTTTAGATGATGCAACTATGGCAAAAATAATTGACTACTGTGAAATAAAACTTAATAAAAAAGTAATCTTAACTTCAGCACCTGTCAAGCAAGAGTTAGATAGAATAAATTCTATTTTAAAATTATGTAAAACCAAACCTATAAATTTATCTGGAAAATTAACTTTAAAACAGACAGCATATCTAAATAGTAAAGCTAAATTTTTTATAGGAGTTGACACTGCCATTATGCATATAAGTGCAGCAAACAATATACCTGTTTTAGCATTTTTTGGACCAAGTGCAGCATTTCACTGGGGGCCATGGGATAATACACTTTATGAGTCAGGCTATAATAAAACAAGAGGAATTCAGTCTATGGGCAAACACATAGTCATTCAAAGAAATTGGGACTGCATTCCTTGTAAGGAAGATGGATGTAATGGCTCTAAAGTAAGTGATTGCATTGTAAATCTTAATATGGCTAAAATTACAGCCATTATAAGGAAAAATTTTATATGCTAAACAATATATTAACAAACCAAAAATTATCATACGCTATTTTGACATTATTTGGTTTGTTGTTTTTCATTTATCCCATTCCGCATACTATTGCAATAAGATATATTGTTATAATTTTAATGTTCATACTTACTATCTTTTATGCAAAGAATATAAATCTTAAGTATCAAACCTTTAAAGAATCCCCAATATATATACCTACTTTATTATATACTGCACTAATTCTATGGAGTATTTTTGTTGCAATATTTAGCAAATATACACTTGAGGCAATGGGACAGATAAAGTCACAACTAATTATGCCAATGTTAGTTGGTTTTGTAGCCTTTGTTATAGCTAACGATACAACAAATAAATATTTTTCAAAACAAAGAATACTAATGCTAATATTTTTTTCAATATTCATTCATGTAGCCTATAGTGGTTTAGAATCGATCAAGTATTTTTTACATCATGGAAAATTACTAACAAGAAGTCCGGCAATGATTGGGCTTGATAATTTAAATTTTGTTACAGCTTTTTTACTAGCAATTTTAACAGTTGAAGTATACTTTCGAATAATAGATAAAAAATATTATTTACCTTTTGATAATTTTTATTTTTCACTTATAACAATATTTATTTTTTTTGACTTTATCGTTATTCAGGCAAAAAGATTAGGTGTAACTAGTGTAGCATTTTTAATAGGGTCTTTAATTATCTTGCTTATAATTAGAAATAGAAAAAGATTAAACAAGAAAATAGTTTTAATAATAATAACTTTTACATTGATTACTGGAGGATTTATTTATAAATCTTTTAAAAATGATCCTCGATGGCAAACACTTATAAAAACTATTCCGATAGCAATGAATACTGAAAAATATAGTGCTTGGAGAGGTAAAGAGATTCCGGAATTACTGCCAAACCTACCAAATGGTAAAAAAGTAAGTGGTTCTAATTATATGAGAATTGCATGGATAACTAAATCTATAAAGCTTATCATAGAAAATCCTTTTGGATATGGTTTTTCAAAGTTAGCTTTTAAAAATATAATAAAGGCTAAGTATCCAAATGAGAAAATAAGAGTTACGCAAGCACATAGTGGGTTTGCAGACTTGGGACTGGGCTCCGGTATTATAGGACTAATGCTGTGGTATGGACTTATAGGTTATGTCATATATATTTCATTAAAAAATTATATAGAATATGAAAATTATTTTTCTTTACTGTCCCTTTTTATAAGCACTGGTTTTTCCTTTAGAATGTTTATAGATAGTATTTTCAGAGACCAAGAGCTACAACAGTTTTTAGCTATGCTCATACTTTTTTTAATTTTTTCTCAGGAGGAAATTAAAAAAAATGTTAAAAAATTTAATAAAACTTATAGGCATAACAATGTTTAAATATTATGAGAAATTAATTTATTTAATCTATAGGTTACAACTTTTAAAATTAAAGTTTTTTGGTGCCAAAATAGGAAACAATATTAAAGTATATGGAAAATTTAAAGTTGTAGAACATCCTAAAAGATTAATTATCGAAGATAATGTAACTATTAATGAGGGAGTTTTTATAAATTGTAGAGATATAGTACATATAAAAAATAATGTAAGATTATCCGCAAAATCAAATATTATTACTGCTTCTTTAGATACAAAAAAAGATAAAAAATATCATATAAAAAATAAAATTATAATAGAAGAAAATGTTTGGATTGCGATTAACTCAACAATATTACAAGGCGTTACAATAGGTAAAAATAGTATTGTTGCGGCTCATAGCTTGGTGACAAAAAATATTGAACCTAATAGTATCTATGCTGGAATTCCAGCAAAAAAAATAGCTACATTGGATAAATAGATTATGTCATTGTACAAACTAGCTTATATTTATCCTGAAACTTTACCTTCAAAATATGCCAGATCTATATCAGTAGTAAACACTGCCCATGAAATAGCAAATTTCATTGACTGTACTTTATTCATTGAAAATAATTCAGAAGATAAAATACTAAAATATTATAATATAAAAAATTCTAAATTAAAAATACAAAAATTACAAAAAAAATTATTATATATAAAATCAAATAAAATTTTTAATCACAATCTTTTAAAAAAGCTTAGGACAGAGAAATTTGACTATATTTATGCTAGACACATAAAAGTTGCAAAATTTTTAATAGAAAAAGGTTATAATGTTATATTTGAATGTCATGAGATATTTTACAAATCAAATCAAAAAACTAGAGAAATAGAAAAATATGTTTATCAAAATGCAGCAGGGTTAGTTTTTATAAATAATACTCTAAAAGATGAGCTTAACAAGTACTTTAATATAAAAGATATACCTCAAATAACTATACATAATGGATGTAACTTTTGTTATAGCTACATAAAAAAAGATTTTTCCATTATAAACCAAATATATTATATAGGCAATTTTTATCCGTGGAAAGGAGTGGATTTTTTAATCAAAGCTATATCCAATACAAAAATAAAATTAAAAATTATAGGAGATGGTGATAGAAAAAAAGAACTACAAGAATATGTAGAAAAAAATAATATAAAAAATGTAGAATTTTTAGGATACAAATCGCAAGAGAGTATCAAAAAGATTTTATATGAAGCCAAATTGACTGTCATACCGAATATTCCTTCAAATTTTTCATATTTTTCTTCTCCTGTAAAACTATATGAATATCTTATGACTTCTAATATTGTCTTGTCTTCAGATATCCCAACAATCAAAGAAATTATAAAACACAAAAAAAATGGATTTTTATTCAAGAGTGGAAATGAATCATCATTTAAGAAAACTTTGGACTATATATTATCTCTAGATAATAGTAGGCTTCAAGAAATAGCAAAGAATGGCTATAAAACTTCAAGGGAATTTACTTGGGAAAATAGAGCAAAGAATATAGTCAGTTTTTTAAAGAAACTAGATCATGAAAAAGCTAACCTTTCTTAGATCAAATAAAACAAAATTTGGAGGAGCCGAAAATTATCTCTCCAGATTGGAAGATGAATTAAGAAAATCTCACATTAAATATAAAATGGTAAACTCAACCGCTCCAAAGTTTTTAGCCAGTTGGATAAAGGCTCTTTGGTTCAATATTCAGGTTTGTTTTACAAAAAAAAACAGTTTTTATTTCAGCCTTGAAAGAATAAGTTGCGCAGATATTTACCGTGCGGGTGACGGTGTGCACAAAGAGTTTGTAAAAAGAAAAAAAAGAAAAACAAATCCACTGAATATCGTTTATATTTTTTTGGAAAAAAAGTGTTTTAACAATTCCAAAAAAATTATTGCCAACTCCAACATGATAAAGCAGCAAATTATCCAGACCTATAATATTCCTGCAGATAAAATAGTAGTCATATATAACGGTATAAAAATAAAACCGACAGCCAAGTTCAGTAACATTAAAAAAGAGTTTGGCATAAATAATGAAAAAATAATTTTGTATGTAGGTAGCGGATTTGAGAGAAAAGGTGTAAAAGAGGCTTTGCATATAGTTTCAAGGTTAAAACAAAAAGTTAAATTTATCATAATAGGCAAGGAAAAAAAGTTAAATTATTATAAAAAATTGGCAAATTCACTACATGTTGATGCTATCTTTACAGGTCCTAGAAGTGATGTTGACAAATTTTACTCAATGGCGGATATTTTTTTGTTTCCTACCCATTATGAGCCATTTTCAAATGTTGTTTTGGAGGCCATGAGTTTTAAATGTGCAGTTTTTACAACTATGCAAAACGGTGCTAGCGAAATACTTAAAGGTGAGTATATCATGAAACAACCTGAGGATTTTTCTGTTGTAAATAAAATAGATTATTTATTGGAAAATGAAAATGCTCTAAACCTTACAAAAGAAGAAAATTTTAAAACAGTACAAAATTTCACCATAGAAGAAAATGCGAAAAAAACCATGAAGGTCATAAATGAATATCTTCATTGAACTTCCAACCTGGCTTGGTGATACTGTTATGACAACTCCGGCTATAGAGGAACTTGTAAAAAAATATCCAAAAGCAAAGCTTACATTTTTTGGCTCTTTCGTATCTACTGAAGCTTTGAAAGCTCATCCAAACTGTATTAAAAGTATTATTGACGAAAGCAAAATGAGTAAATCAAGAGTATATTATCTGTATAAAACAGCTAAACAACTGGGGCAGTTTGATATAGCGATAAGTTTTAGAAGCTCATTTATGAGTATGCTGTTTTTAAAATTTATAAGTGCAAAAGAAAAATTACAATATGACAAAAATGCTTTTAAGGGGCATCAGATAGAAAAATATGCCTCATTTCTCGGCTTTAAGCCTCAAAAATTAAAGCTTTATCAAAAGCCTTTTATTTATAAAAACAAAACTGTGGGACTAAATCCAGGAGCAACTTACGGAAGTGCCAAAAGATGGTATCCAAAAGAGTTTGCAACGGTAGCGGATGTGCTGTCCGACGAATATGGATATGATATTGTTATATTCGGCGGTCCAAATGAAATAGAGATAGCCAAAGAGATAGAAGAAAATTTGCATATAAATAATTTTACAAATCTAGCGGGAAAAACATCTATAAAAGAGCTTATTGAAAAAATCGGGGGCTTAAGCGGTTTTATTACCAATGACAGCGGCCCCATGCATATAGCTGCAGCCTATGGAGTGCCTACTGTTGCGATATTTGGGCCGACAGACTACAAAGAAACCTCTCAATGGATGAATGAAAAAGGAGTTATTGTATCCAAAAAGCTAGATTGCAGCCCCTGCATGAAACGCTCTTGCCCTTTAAAACATCACAACTGTATGAAAATGATAACTGCTGAGGATATTATCTCCGAGATAAGGCATCATCAACTGCTTGGCAGATGATATGTCCTATCATTATGTGCATCTCTTGAATACGCGGGGTATTGTCTGAAGGCACTACTATGTTTACATCACAAAATTTACCCATATGACCTCCATCTTTTCCGCTGAGACCTATGGTCTTGCATCCCATTTTTCTTCCCAAAAAAAGTGCTCTTAAGACATTATCACTGTTTCCGCTTGTTGATATGCCAAGAAGCACATCTCCTTCATTTGCCAAAGCTTCAACCTGTCTTTCAAAAACTTTTTCATACCCAAAGTCATTTCCGATGGCTGTCAAGGCTGAAGTATCAGTTGTAAGTGCAATTGCTGGAAGTCCTTTTCTTTCGGTTTTATATCTACCTGTTAATTCTGCTGCTATATGCTGAGCATCAGCTGCGCTGCCTCCGTTACCAAATATAAGCAACTTGTTTCCTCTTTGCAAGGCTTCAGTCGTTATCACACAAGCCGTATAGATATAGCTTTGAAGATTTTCAAGAGTTTTATTTACAGTATCTATATGACTTCCTATTTCTTCATTTATCATCTGCATCATTTTCATTTCCTATTTTTTTAATAATTCCTGTGGTACTTTTCCCTTCAACAAAATCAACAAATCTCACCTCTTTTGCAATGTCGCTGCCTACTACATTTTGATATCTGTAGTCACCGCCTTTTACCAGGATATCGGGCTGGACTATCTTGATAAGTTCATATGGAGTATCTTCATCAAATATCACCACATAATCCACACACTCCAAAGCTGCAAGCAGATATGCTCTGTCATATTGGGGATTGATAGGTCTTGTTTCCCCTTTTAGTCTCTTGACTGACGCATCACTGTTCAGGCCGACAATTAAAACATCCCCCATATTTTTAGCACTTTCAAGGTATTTGACATGACCTAAATGAAGTATATCAAAGCATCCGTTTGTGAAAACTATGGTTTGTTCTTTTTGTTTTATGGTATCCACTAAAGTTTTGATACTTTCAAAATCTTTTATAAAGTCTTCACTGCTTTCTTGGTGAAGTGATTTTTTATAATCTTCTATCTCACTTAAAGTTGCTGTTGCACTTCCTACTTTTCCTACAACAACACCTGCCGCATAATTTGCAAACTTGGCGGCTTCTTTTAACTCTTTTCCTTTGGTAACAGCATACCCTAAAGCTGAAAGCACAGTATCTCCTGCACCGGTCACATCATAAACCTCTTTCGCAACAGTCGGGATCTTGCTCATTTCATCTTCAAAGATGGCCATACCGTTTTCACTAAGTGTTATAATAACACTATCCAAATCATACTTTTCTTTGAGTATAAACCCTGCTTTTTTCAAACTCTCATCATCTTGTATCTTTATGCCGGTAGCTATCTCGGCCTCTTTTTTATTTGGTGTTATAAGCGTAGCTCCGTTATATTTTGAATAATCGCTCCCCTTAGGGTCGATAAAAACAGGTATATTTTTTATATTTGAGAAAGCTATAATCTTTTTTGTCAACGAATCGGTAAGCACACCTTTTGCATAATCTGACAATAGTATCAAATCATACTCATTTGACATAACTTCAAGCAGTTTTTCTTCACTCTCTTTTGATATATCATCCTTGCTCTCTTTATCATATCGTAATATTTGCTGATTGGATGAAATGACTCTTGTCTTTTTAGATGTATCTCTTCCGCTTTGGCAAATTAAATTATTTAAGTCGATATCCTTGGATGAAAGTCTTTTTTTTATCCACTCTCCGTTTTCATCATCTCCCACAACACTTGCGACATTCACTTTTGCTCCAAGGGCCAAAAGGTTGTTTATAACATTTCCAGCACCTCCAAGAAGCATTTTTTCCTCTTCTATCTCTACAACCTGCACAGGTGCTTCAGGAGAAATTCTCTCAACTTTTCCAAAAAGATAGTGATCTATCATAAGATCACCGATAACTAAGATGTTAGGAGTGGTAGGGTGGTAGGGTGGTAGGGTGGTAGGAGCGAAGGAGGAATTATTTTGCATTTTTATTCCTTTTTATTAATGAATTTATCATTTTTTCAAGCCTATTTATATTTTTTTCAATACCATCAAAATCTTTAATGAAATCCAACTCTTTTGCTATAATCAATTGTGTTTTCAATTCATACAAAGACCCAAGAGAAATATGAAGATAATTAACAAACTCCTTTTTTGTCTGTCTTCCTTTGCCTTCTGCAATATTACTTGGAATAGAAACAGCAGATCTTTTCATCTGTGAAGAAATTCCAAAGATTTCCTCTTTTGGAAAATTTTGCACCAAATTATATACATCTTTTACTAATTTTATAGAATCCTGCCATATTATCAAATCACGAAACTCAGCCAAAATACATCACCCTTTCAATCATCCTACTATCCTTACCACCTTATCCCCTTACCACCTTATCCCCTTATTACCTGCCTTCAGCCTCAAAAATCCTCTTAATTTCAGGTAAATATGCCTTTATGCCCTCTTCAAGAGAATATCTTGGCTCATAATCCAAATACTCTCTGCTGAGAGATATATCAGCTTCAGTAAAAAATTGATACTGTTTTTCGTAAGGGTTTGGAATGTATAAATCTTCTCTTTTTATATTTAATTCTTTTTTTAATATATCAACGATATCCTGAAAACTTCTTGCTTTTCCTGTACCTACATTGTAAATACCGCTTTTTTTAGGTTTGCATGCTTTTATATTTGCCTGAATAACATCTTTTATATATATAAAGTCTCTTTTTATTTTATCACTTCCTTTAAAAAGCTTTGCATTCTCACCTCTTAAAAGCTGTAAGCCAAACTGTAGCACCATGGATGAAGTTTTATTTTTAAAAAATTCTCTCTCTCCATAAACATTAAAATATCTTAAACCTACTATAGATATATCACAGTCTTTTATATATTTTTTTGCAATATTATCCATCATTAATTTACTAAAACCATATGCATTGTTTGGCTGCTCATAGCCTATACTAAATCTGTCACTGTCTCCGTATGTTGCGGCACTACTTGCATAAACCATAACAGATTTCATCTTTTTTGCCATTTCTAGCAAATCAACAAAAGCATTGACATTTGTATCTATCATTATCTTTTGGTCACTCACGGTCGTATCACTGATAGCGGCTTTATGAAATATATAGTCAAACTCATAATCAGCTAATTTTTTTATATCCTCTTTGTTTGTAATATCCCCGCTTATAACAGTTCCTCTAAAGCCGATAAGATTTTTAAAATGTCCAAAACTTTTCAGGTTGCCGTTATCAAAAGTCTCTTCATTTCTAAATTTATCAAAGACTACTATATTTGCATCCGGATAATTATCCTGAAAGTAAAATGCAAGGTTGCTTCCTATAAAACCGGCTCCGCCTGTTATGAGTATATTTTTTTTATTAAAATCAATATCACTGTATTCCATATGTTATCCTATATTATCCTAATTTTTTGTAGCTGACCTTTCACTCGTACACTTTAAAACTCACTGATGGTACGATATAGTGTGTAAGGTCACTTTATGATATCAATTATATCATAAAGTGATTGAACACTGTATTTCGCTGAGGGAGTTTTTTTGTTTTGATTGGAAATCAGGATAGTATTTTGCACTCCTGCATTTTTTGCAGCTTCCATATCGCTTGGCTTGTCTCCTATCATCCAGGATGCAGCAGGGTCTATATCAAATTCACTTATGGCATCTATTAACATTTTGGGTTTAGGTTTTCGACATTCACAGTTATCTTCGGGTAAATGGGGACAGTGGTAAACTTTTTCTATTTTAATACCTCTTTTTTTAAACTCATCAAGCATCCATGATGTTAATTGATCAAAATCATCTTCACTGTAATACCCTCTTGCAATTCCGGACTGATTAGTTACTATAAAAAGCTTATGACCAAGATTTTGAGCATATTTTAAAAGCTCAAAAATCCCGTCACAAAAAACAAAATCCTCTTTTTTGTAAAGATAGGATTTGTCAATATTTACAACACCGTCTCTATCGAGAAAAAGAGCTTTACTTTTTTGTTTCAATTTCCAAGTCTTTTATATATTTTTTGTAAATACCGGGTCTAAAACTTTTCTTTTGTTTTTGGCATAAAAATTTTGCTTTTTCCAAATAAGCTTTAGCTTTTTTTATATCTTTTATCTGATATTTTAAAATTTTACCGGCATAATAGTATGCATAAAAATTGTTTTTATCCAATGACATAACTTTTGTCAACTCTTCTATAGCTCTATAAGCCTGATTGGTTCTGGAGAAATCAAGTGCCAAAGTAAGTCTTGCACCTATTTGATCAGGATTGATTTGCAAGCTTTTATTGTAAGCTTTGATGGATTCATGAAATACACCCATTTTATAATAAGCTGCGCCCAAAATATTCCAAGAATTTACATCATTATTTTTTATGGCCTTTTTCTTCAACTTGATTAAATATTTTGCAATTTTAAGAATTTTATGAATTTTTCTGTTTTTTATAAACTCATGGTCTCTCTTATCAGCTTGTACCAAAAGTTCCAATCCCTTTTCAACTTTACCGTTTTTAAGATAAATATGTATAAGTTTTAAGACACACTCCATATCTTTTGGGTTTTTTTGAACCAATTGCCGCAATACCGTCTCACTTTGATTTTTATCTTTTTGAAAATCCAAATAACTACTTTCTTTACAGCTACTTTCCCCAGCCCTCAACATACTAAAACTCAATAAAGCCAAATAAAAGAAAACCCTCACTTTTTTCACTAGAAAATCCTTTTAACTATTAAAAAATAAAGGCATAAAGTAAAGGAAACTAAATCCTAAATCCTAAATCCTATTATCTTGTCTCATATTATAGTAAAAAAATATACTCACATCCATAAGAGATAAAAGCTGACTTTAAAAATAAGCTTTTATAAAGAAAAAATAGATATAATAACGAGATAAATTTTAAGGAGAGTATATGAAAAAATTAGTAATTGCTACATTAGTAACTGCAGGTGCATTATCTTTAATGGCTGCTGACGGTAAAGCTTTGAGTGCAAAATGCGCAGGTTGTCACGGTGCTGACTTTAGTAAAAAAGCTCTTGGTGTTTCCAAAGTTGTTAAAGGTATGAAAGCTGACGAGATAGTAAAAGCACTTGAAGGTTACAAAGCCGGAACATTCGGCGGACCTATGAAAGGTGTTATGAAAGGTCAGGTAGCTACATACAATGATGAGCAAATCAAAGCTGTAGCTGATTATATAGCATCCATCAAGTAATCAATCAGGAGGAGCATACCTCTTTTGCTCCTTCTTCCTCTTAATTTCCTCTTTTCTTTTTTCCAATTTTATAGCATCGTTTAGTTCATCTTCCCCATCAAATTTTGCACCGTCTAAAAACTTTTTTTGATCATCAAACTGCCCGCTTCTTAGTCCCCATAAAAGTGCCCAAAGCCCCAGAGCTCCCAAAAAAGTAGAAACTCCTATCATTATTGCGACAATTCCACTACTCATCTAAAATCCTAAATTTTTAATTTTTAATTTTTAATTTAATTCTATACGAATTTCCGACAACCAAAAGCGAACTAAGCGACATACTTAAAGCTGCAACTAACGGTATAACATACCCCATCATAGCCAATGGTATAGTAATGGCATTGTAAATAGCAGAAAGCATAAGATTTTCTTTTATACTTAAATAGACTCTTTTACTTAATTTTATAGCATCTTTTAAAGCAGCCATATCATCATTTAGCAAAACTACATCACTTACTTCTATGCTCACTTCCGCCCCATTCCCCATACTCACAGCTACATTACTCAAAGATAGAGCTAACACATCATTTATGCCATCACCTGCCATGATAACAACCTTTCCTTTTTTTTGTAGATTTTCAATGATATCAGCTTTATCTTTGGGAAAAAGTGAATGATACACTTCATCTATCCCTACATCATTAGCTATCTTTCTTGCTACTTTTTCATTATCCCCTGTTAGCATTATGGTTTTCAAACCCATCTTCTTTATCTCTTTTATCGCCTCTTTTGCTCCCTCTTTTGGAGTATCTTTTAGCTCAAATAGTGCTTTTATCCTATTGTCAATCGCAAAGATAAAGACAGTGTTTTCACACTTTTTATCAAACTCTAACCCCATCTCTTGTATAAGTTTTACATTGCCTCCAAAAATATTTTTGTTATCATACTTTGCACTTATACCCCTTGCCTCTATATTTTTCATATCTTGTAAGTTGATCTCTTTTATATCTTCGTAATACTGTTGCAAATACTCTCCAATAGCTTGACTGATAGGGTGTTTAGATGATTTGACTAATGAGTATAAAATATCCATATCAAACTCTTCAACTTTATCAAACTTGATAACTTTAGGCTTTCCCTCAGTAACAGTTCCTGTTTTATCAAGTACCAATGTATCGCTTTTTGCCATACTCTCCAAAAAAGAGGCTTCTTTAAAAAGGATACCTTTTTTTGAAGCTACTCCTATACCTATAAGTGTTGCCATGGGAGTTGCAAGTCCCAAAGCACAAGGACAGGCTATGACAATAACTGAAATCGCCACTATCAGGGCTCTCTCAAATCCACTACCTAGATAAAAATACCAAAACAAAAATGTTATAAGCGATAATGATAATATAGTAAATGAAAAGTATCCGCTTATCTTATCTGCCAATTTTTCAATCTGAGGCTTCTTAACTATAGATTCATCAAGTAAAGCAGCAATAGTACATAACATTGAAGCGGCATACTCTTTTGTAGCTTTATATCTTATTACTGAGTCAAGTCCAACTGAACCGCTGATAACTTCATCTCCCTCTTTTTTATATATAGGCTCACTTTCTCCTGTTAAACTAGATAGATCAAAATTACCCTCTCCCATAACAATAATACCGTCTATAACTACTTTATCGCCCGGTTTTATCTCTATGATATCACCCTCTCTTATCTCTTCAACAGGCACCAAAGTCTTTTCGCCCTCTTGGACTACTAACACTTCGGTAGGAATTGAGCCAAGAATACTATCCATACTGTCAACTGCACTTTTTTTACTCAAAACCTCAAGGTATTTTCCCACAAATACAAATGTAACAATCATTGTCACAGAGTCAAAATATACTTCTCCTTTTCTGGTAATCATTGCATATATAGAGTAAACATAAGCCAAAGTTGCACCGGTGGCAACAAGTACATCCATATTGATAAATCTATTTTTAAGTCCAAAATAGGCACCTTTAAAATAGACCCAACCCGTATAAAAAAGAGTAGGAGTAGCAAGAATAAACTCAGCAATATTTAAAACATTTTTCATATCACTTCTCATACCGGTAAAATACCCTGTATACTGGGCGATAGCAATCCACATAATATTCATAGTAGCAAATATGGCCACAAGCAGTCTTGAGTAATAATCTCTTCTTGCTTTGTTTGCTTTTTCTTCTTGGATTTTCGGGTCATAAGGATAACCGTTATATCCTATACTTCTTATCTTTTGTATAATTTCAGAGAGTTTTATAGTATCGGGGTCCCAAACGATTTTTGCTTTATTGTTGGTATAATTTATACTGACTTCTACAATCCCCTCTGTTTGATGAAGCACTTTTTCATTGAGCCACACACAAGCTGAACAGTGAATACCCTCTATGATGAGATTGATTTCACATAGACCGGCTTTTTCAGTAATGTATTTTCTCTTAAATCCTTCAAGATCAAACTTGTGAAGATCATCATTTATCTCTTTTGGAGGTTCAAGTTTACTGTTACCGACTTTATCATAAAAGTCATCTAGCCCTTCACTTCTTAAGAGATGATAAATACCCTGACAACCTTTACAACAAAAATATTTTATTCCGCTGTCATCCTTATCTTTTATCATAACTTTTTCATCAAATTCCAGCTTACAGTGATCGCAAATAACTTTAGACAAAACTATCCTTCTATACAAGTTGGCTAGAATTATAGAACATTTTTGCTGAAAGTAAACAAACAAAGTCATAACAAAGTAATTTAAGAATTAAAATAGTATACTATGTAATAAAAATTTTGAAGAGGAGAGTTGCAGTGAGTTTTTTTGAAAAAATACTTGGAAAAACCAATAAAGAGACAAAAGAAAAGACTGACAAAAGCGTGCAGCTGTCTAAAAATGTAGGGGTACCCTATAATGATGATTTAATGAAAACCTTAGCTAAAGATCATAAAAAGCTTATTAAAGATTTTACCAAAATTGTGAAAGCTGCCCAAAACAAAAAATATAAAACTCTAAAACAATACCTCAAGGCATTCAAGGTAAATTTTGAAATTCATAATTACAGTGAAAAAATTCAACTATACCTCTATCTTAAAAACTATTACAAAGATACAGACAATGAGGATTTTATAGAGGATATGTCAAAATCTGCCGAAGAAATTTACAAAGATGTATTTGCTTTTTTAAAAAAATATGAAGCTATCGAATTCAACGACCAATACCTAGGTCTTTTCAAAAATGAACTTGAGGCAATAGGTAGAATTTTACAATCAAGAATAGAAGTAGAAGAGTCAGAGTTATATCCTTTGTATAAAAAATAGATTTTATTAATTTGACAAAAAACCCAACTTATTATAAAATACACCCATTAAAACTTTTAGCATAAATACTGCTTCAAAAAACTACAATAACCCAAATAAAACAAAAAAGAAGGTAGAATGAGCACTTCAGACAATTCAAAACAAAACGGGCAGAATAAAACTGCTTCCAACTCCGGTACCAACGGAAAAAAATATAATGGAAAAAGAACACATATACCGGTTGACGGCTATAGAATAGAAGAACTCCGTAAAAAAAATATAGAAGAACTTATCGAGATAGCTTCAAATCTTGGCATTGAAAATCCAAACCAATACAAAAGACAGGATTTGATGTTTGAGATACTAAAGTCCCAAACAAGTAAAGGCGGATATATACTCTTTACCGGTATTTTAGAGATAACTCATGAAGGTTACGGCTTTTTAAGAGCGGTAGATGAAAATCTAAGCGACAGTGCCAATGATGCTTATGTAAGTGCAACCCAGGTAAAAAAGTTTGCTCTAAGAACCGGAGATGTAGTAACCGGACAAGTCAGACCTCCAAAAGATCAGGAAAGATACTATGCACTTTTAAAGATAGAAGCTATAAACTATCTTCCAATGAAAGAGAGTAGAAACAGACCTCTTTTTGAAAACTTAACTCCTTTATATCCTACTGAAAGACTAAAACTTGAATACGACCCTTTAAAACTAACAGGAAGAGTGCTTGATCTTTTTATCCCCATAGGAAAAGGGCAAAGAGCTCTTATAGTTGCACCTCCTAGAAGCGGTAAAACAGAACTTTTAAAAGAGTTGGCTCATGGCATCACTTACAACCACCCTGAAGTAGAGCTTATCGTACTTTTGGTTGATGAACGACCTGAAGAGGTTACAGATATGCAAAGAAGTGTCAAAGGTGATGTTTACAGCTCTACTTTTGATCTTTCAGCCAACAACCATGTAAGGGTTGCCGAACTTGTCATAGAAAAAGCCAAAAGAAGAGTTGAGATAGGAAAAGATGTGGTTATCTTGCTTGACTCTATCACAAGACTTGCAAGAGCTTACAATACAGTAACTCCAAGTAGCGGAAAAGTACTAAGCGGCGGTGTTGATGCAAATGCCTTACATAAGCCCAAAAGATTTTTCGGAGCAGCTAGAAATATAGAAAATGGCGGAAGTCTTACTATCATCTCAACCGCACTTGTTGATACAGGCTCAAGAATGGATGAAGTTATCTTTGAAGAGTTTAAAGGTACCGGCAACAGTGAAATCATACTAGATAGACACATATCGGACAGAAGAATATATCCTGCCATTGATATAGTCAAATCCGGCACAAGAAAAGAGGAACTTTTGGTAGATAAAGATGATCTTCCAAAGATTTGGGCACTAAGAACTGCTATAAGCCAAATGGAAGAGATAGAAGCTCTGAAATTCCTATACTCAAAACTTTTAAAAACAAAAGATAATAAAGAATTTTTATCAATAATGAATGACTGATATGACAAAAGCCGGTGTTTTTGACAGTGGTGTCGGAGGCTTAAGCGTCGTTAAGTCTCTTTTGCAGGACAATCTTTTTGAGGAAATTATCTACTACGGAGATACAGCCAGAGTCCCATACGGTCCAAAAGATAAAAATACCATCATAAGATATGCACTTGAAGCGTTGGAGTTTTTTAAAAATTTCGATATAGATATTCTTATCATTGCATGCAACAGTGTC
This sequence comes from Campylobacterales bacterium, assembly GCA_027023175.1. Classification (GTDB taxonomy): domain Bacteria; phylum Campylobacterota; class Campylobacteria; order Campylobacterales; family JALSKU01; genus JALSKU01. The sequence continues at coordinate 5,561 of JALVWW010000148.1, read as the reverse complement.
AGTGCTTACGCTATCAAAGAGTTGAGAGAAGTTGCACCATTTCCTGTTGTGGGCGTCATTGAACCCGGAGTAATAGCTCTCGCAAATAACATAAAAGACAAAAATGCAAATATTTTAATAACAGGAACAAAAGCAACCGTAAAAAGTGAAAAATATAAAAATCTTTTACAAGCCAGAGGATATAAAAATATCACACAAAAAGCAACACCTCTTTTTGTTCCACTTGTAGAAGAAAAAATTTACAGTGGTCAAATTATCGATGCCGCAATGAATCACTATTTTAGTGAGATAAACTCCATAGATGCACTTATCATGGGGTGTACACACTTTCCTCTTTTAGAAAAAGAGTATAAAAAAATGTTTCCAAACACCATGCTTATACACTCCGGAAATGCTATAGTAGAGTATCTAAAATATAATTATGATCTCAAAAAAAGCAAAAACAAAACAGATATAAAGTTTTACGCCACAGAAAACCCATCACACCTAAAAGAAGTAGCCAAAGAGTGGCTGGAATTGCCTTCGGCTTAGGTATAAAGGTGGTAAGGAGATAAGGTGGTAAGGTGAAAAGAAGCTTTTTTGTTGTAAAATACATCATTATTTTACAAAGAGGATAGCATGTCTGAAGTTTTAGCACTAAAGTATCGACCAAAAACTTTTGAAGAACTTATAGGTCAAGATGCCATCACACAAGTTTTAACAGGTGCTTTATCTTCAAAAAGACTCTCACATGCCTATCTTTTCTCAGGACTCAGAGGAAGCGGAAAAACTTCAACTGCCAGAATATTTGCTAAAGCCTTGGTATGCGACGAGGGACCAACGGCCAAGCCTTGTGAAGTTTGCGAAAACTGTAAAGCTACAAATGAAAACAGACATATAGATATCATTGAAATGGATGCTGCAAGTAGCAGAAAGATAGATGATATAAGAGATTTAATAGAGCAAACAAAATATAAGCCGAATATGGCAAGATACAAGATATTTATCATTGATGAAGTTCACATGCTCACCCGTGAAGCTTTCAATGCTCTACTTAAAACTCTTGAAGAACCGCCTGAATATATAAAATTTATCTTGGCAACCACCGATCCTTTAAAACTGCCGGCTACCATACTTTCAAGAACTCAGCATTTTAGATTTAAAAGAATAAGTACCAAAAACATAAAACATCATTTAGAATATATACTGAATAAAGAAGATATAGGATATGAAAACGAAGCTCTTGATATGCTTAGCCGTTCGGGCAACGGCTCCCTAAGAGATACTCTGACTCTTTTGGATCAGGCTATCATTTATGCAAAGGGGTTTATAGACACAAAAAGTGTTGCGGATATGTTGGGACTTGTAGATCCGAAATTTTTGGATCATATTTTTGAAATAATACTAAAAAATGACAAAAAAGAGCTGTTAAATCTTATAAAAGAGCTTGAAAGCTATGAAAGTGAAGTTGTCATAGATGAAATGATAGCTTATCTTAAAAATTCATTTTTTAACAATGATGTAAGATTTTCTACACTGCTTTATGATAGATTTTTTAGAATTTTAAGTGAAGCTAAAAATCTTCTTTTTTTAAATGCAGACAGTGGTTTTGTCATATCTTTACTTTTTTTCAAACTGCTTGAAGCAACAAAGTTAAAAACGATAGATGAACTTATCAACTCTATAGAAAGCAGTATAGATATAAACAAAGCAACATCAAGTGAAACTGCCAAACCCCAACCACAAAACAGTACTGAAGATATCAACATTGTAAAACCAAACCAAAGCGAGCCAGAGCAGACAAAACAAGAAGAACCTGAGGAGACAGTAAAATACAAAAAGCTCATTGCATCCCTGTATGATAGAAACTACGATACAGGTAAATGTTTTGAAGAGAGTGTAAAGTTTGTTAGCTTTAAAGATGATATACTTACTCTTGAGAGCTGTGCCAAAGATGAGTGTAAAAAAACTCTTAGAGTTGCTTCGGGCATCATAAAGCACTTTGTAAAAGATATTTTTGGATTAAATGTATCCATATCCATGACAGCGTGCCAAGAAGAAAAATCTACCTCAACAAATAAAGAAACTCACCAAAAAGAGAAAGATAATGAACCAGCCAAAGAAGTTGAAACATTATCTTCCTGCGTTGCTTCTCATCTCGAAAACAAAGATAATGAATCAAAAGAGGAAAATATTTTAGACGACCCCTTCGTAAAAAAAGCGACTGAGCTTTTTACACCTAAAAAGATAACTATAAGAAGAAAAGTTTAGAGATGCCCTTAATTTTTCCCCAATATATAATATGTCTCTTTATTTTCTACTTTTTGTAGGTTTATCTTATATTTTTTTGCCCACTCCTGTATCATTTCGTCAACTTTTTTTAGACTCTCTTTGGGAGATTCATTTTTTATCTTTAGATAATTGTTTGAATTTGACATGGCAATGTATGCCTGAAAAGGTTTTAAGGCATCGTTTAGCTGGATGATATGTTTTTGGATATCCATAAAATTTTTGGTATTGTTTATGATATTTTCCATCTGTTTTTTTACACTTTCATTTATAGTGTAACCAAGCTGTGTAAGCATAGCATCAATAGTATATTTCATAATTCTCCTTTTTTGATTTGCAACTCATGATTAGTGATTAGAACCTAAATCCTCATTTCAAAGATATCAGCACATCTTCCATAACCTTTGTAATATCTCCATCAAGTATGGCATCTACATTTGAGTAGGCTTTATTGCTTCTGTTGTCTTTTACCTGCCTGTATGGGGCTAAAACATAACTTCTTATCTGATGTCCCCACCCTATTTCACTTTTTGCTACTCCATTTTTTTCAGCCTCCTGCTTCATTAACTCCAACTCATAAAGTCTGGATTTGAGCATCTTTTCCGCTGTTGCTCTGTTTTTGTGCTGACTTCTGTCATTTTGGCACTGCACTACTATGCCTGTAGGGATATGGGTTATCCTTATGGCTGAGTCAGTTTTGTTTACATGCTGACCACCTGCTCCACTTGCTCTATAGGTATCTACTCTTATATCTTTATCTTCTATCACTATCTCTATATCATCATCAATTTCAGGGCTGACCATAACCGAACAAAAAGATGTATGTCTTTTGGCATTACTGTCAAATGGACTTATACGAACAAGTCTGTGTATGCCGTTTTCAACCTTTAGATATCCATAGGCATTCTCCCCCTTGATGATAAAGCTGACATCTTTGATACCTGCCTCATCAGCTTCCTGATAGTCAAGTACTTCTACTTTATACCCTTCCCTCTCAGCCCATCTTAGATACATTCTGTATATCATGCTAGCCCAGTCTTGACTCTCGGTACCGCCTGCTCCGGGATGAATGGATATGATAGCATTTTTTTCATCATCCTCACCGCTCAACATCATAGTTACTTCAAGTTTTGTTATAAGTTCTTCGAGCTTTGGGGCATCTTCATAAAGCATTTGTCTAGTCTCTTCATCTTGCTCTTCGTTAGCCATTTCAAGCAAATCTTTTGTATCTTCAAGAGCATTTTTTGCATTTGTAAATTTTTCCAAGATTGATTTTTTTGTATTTTTCTCTTTTTGAAGAGCGCCTGCTTTTTTTGCATCACTCCAAAAATCCCCTTCACTCTCAAGCTTTTCTATCTCTTCAATTCTTTTTTGAAGCTTATCCGGTTCGATTATCTTTTGGATATTTTCTATCTTGGTTTGTAATTTTTTTAGAAGTTCATTATATTCGTAGCTATCCAAAAAGGCTCCTGTATATTTTATTTTGGTATAATACCAAGATTAATTTTTGCTTGGTTGCTTACCGGTTCTGTAGGCGTCCATTTTTGTACGATGCAAAAATAGCCGAAAGCCTCGGAAAAATTGCATGGATGCAATTTTGAGAATGAGGTAAGCAATTAAGCAAAAATTAATCTTGAAAAAACTCCTTTATTTTACAAAAAAATGACTTAAGGAAATGTATATAAATGCAAATATTTACCAAAACTAACAATTTGATCAAATATCTTGAGAGTATCAGTGAAAAGCAGATAGGTTTTGTACCCACTATGGGTGCTTTACATAATGGACATCTCTCTTTGATTCAAAAGTGTGTAAAAGAAAATGATATATCCATAGTTTCCATTTTTGTAAACCCCACTCAGTTTTTAGAAGGTGAGGATTTTGAAAAGTATCCGAAAAAAATAGAAGCTGATAAAAAGATATGCTCACTTGCGGGTGTTGATATACTTTTTTTGCCAACGGCTGATGAGATATACTTTGAAGATGAAACAAATATTCTTGCACCCAAGATAAAAGGGTATATTTTAGAAGGATACAAAAGACCCGGGCACTTTAACGGTGTTTTACAAGTGGTCTTGAAGCTTTTAAATATTACAAAAGCCGACAATGCCTACTTTGGCAAAAAAGATGCCCAACAACTCTATCTTATAAAAAAGATGGTAAAAGAGCTTTTTTTAAGAACAAACATCATCGAATGTGATATAGTAAGAGAAGAGAGTGGCTTGGCACTCAGCAGTAGAAATGCATACTTGGAACAATCCGAAAAAAAAGATGCCTTGCTTTTGTCCGCATCTCTAAAAAAGGCAACCCAAATAGTATCAAAAGGCGAAAAAGATGCATCAAAGATAAAAGAAGAGATGTTAAAAACTCTAAAAACTATAAAAGTAGAATATATAGAGATAACTGACAGAGAATTTAACAAAATAGCAACCATCCAGCCCGGTAATACCCGCATACTGGTTGCTGCCTATGTAGGACTGACAAGATTGATAGACAATATAGAGGTTTAAGGATTTAGGTTCTAATCACGAGTTACGAGTTACTAACCACGGAGGAAAATAATGATATTTGATTTTGAAAAAATTGAGGCTAAAGATAGATACAAACTAATGGCTGGAGGTATAATACCCAGACCGATTGCATGGATAGTTACCGTTGGATTGGATGATGTTGTCAATATTGCACCTTTTAGCTACTTTACAGGTCTCTCATCCAATCCTCCGACTGTTATAGTCTCTATCGGACACAAGAGTGACGGCTCACAAAAAGATACACTTAAAAATATAAGAGAAACAAAAAAATGCACTATTTGCCTCTGCGATAAAAAAGAGCTTAAGCCTATGCATTTTAGCTCAAAAGAGCTGCCTCAAGGTACAAGCGAAAGTGAAGCTTTTAATATAGAAACAAAAGTAATTGATGAAAATTTTCCTCCTATTGTAAAAGATGTACCTGTAGCATTTTTTTGCCACCTGTACAGTGAAGTGGAACTAAAAGGGAGTAAAACCATACCTTTGATACTTGAGATAAAAAAAGAGTATGCAAAAGATGGAGTAATTGATGAAAACCTAAGAAGTATTTTTAGCCCCGTTGCAAGACTTGGTGGCGAATATGCCTTTTTATGTGACCCTATAAAACCGCCGGAGATAAAATAGTATGTCAGAGAAAAAATTACACTTGGTAAGTTTGGGCTGCACCAAAAACTTAGTTGACAGTGAGGTAATGCTCGGAAAACTCAAAGACTACAAAATTACAAATAACCCCTCAATCGCCGATGTTCTCATAGTAAACACCTG
>JALVWW010000147.1 GCA_027023175.1 Campylobacterales bacterium | reverse complement strand
ACACCAAGATAACCTGCCATCAAAGGACCTGCTATCATAGCAACCGCAAAAGTCATAGCTATAACCATTCCCATAATAGCCATAGCATGAGCTCTTTCATCCTCTTTTGAAAGATCGGCTATCATAGCAGTAATGACTGAGCCGATAGCACCTGCTCCTTGTAAAAATCTACCTAAAAGTAGAGTATATATATTGTCACTTATAGCACAAACTATTGAGCCTGTTATAAATATCAAAAGTCCTATAAGTATCGTCTTTTTTCTTCCTATCTTATCGCTTAGAAGTCCAAAAGGAGTTTGTAAAAAAGCTTGAGTTACGGCATATCCTCCGACTGCGATACCCGCAAGTGTTGCATTTGAGTACTCAAGCCCCAAAGCATACTGACTTAAAACTGATAAAACTATAAAAAGACCGAAAAATCTCAAAGCGATGATCAAACTAAGAGGCATAACTTTTATCGCCAACTCTTTCATCATTACCCCCGATAAGTATAAATATGGTAGAATTATACTCCAATAAAAGAAATATCAAGGATAGTTATGAAAATTATATTGGCAACTTCAAATAAAGGTAAGGTTAAAGAGATACAAAAAAGTTTTGATATGTTTGAAGTGGTGCCTTTTGATAAAATAATAGAGCCTTTTGAGATAGAGGAAAACGGAAGCAGCTTCAAGGAGAATGCCATCATAAAAGCCAAAGCTGTTTATAAAGCAATAGATGATAAAGATGCTATAGTTTTAAGTGATGATAGTGGCATAAGTGTGCCGGTTTTGGGAAATGAGCCGGGCATAAAAAGTGCTAGATATGCCGGAGATAATGCGATCGCAAAAGATAATCTTTTAAAACTTATAAATGAACTTAAAAAAAGAGATATCAAAAAAACTCCCGCATTTTATACAGCCGCTATCGCTTTAGCAACCAAAGATGGTATATTTAGCGTACACGGTTGGATGTATGGAGAGGTGATAGATGAAGCAAGAGGGGAAAATGGTTTTGGATATGATCCTATGTTTATCCCTGAGGGATTTGATAAAACTTTAGGAGAGCTTGATGAGAGCGTCAAAAAAGAGCTTTCTCACAGAAGTAAAGCTTTAAAATTGATAAAAAGAGTTTTGTGGTAAAGTTTACAAAAAGGAAGTTGCAAATGAATGAAGGAATACTTATCATAGGAGCCGGAGGTGTAGGTAGAGTTGTTGTGCATAAATGTGTGCAAAATCTTGATACTTTTAAAAAGATTACTTTGGCAAGTAGAACACTAAGTAAATGTGAACAACTTCAAAAAGAGGTTGACGGTAAGATAGATATAGCCCAAGTTGATGCTGATAGTGTTGAAGAGTTAGTAGAGCTTATACAAAAAGTAAAGCCTTTTATGGTTTTAAATATCGCTCTTCCTTATCAAGACTTAACTATTATGGAAGCATGTTTAAGAACAGGTGTTCACTACCTCGATACCGCCAATTATGAGCATCCCGATACCGCAAAGTTTGAGTATAAAGAGCAGTGGGCCTATGATGAAAAGTATAAACAAAAAGGTATCATGGGGCTTTTAGGAAGCGGATTTGACCCCGGAGTTACCAATGTATTTTGTGCTTATGCCCAGAAGCACTACTTTGATGAGATTCACTACATAGACATACTTGACTGTAATGCGGGAGATCATGGCTATCCTTTTGCTACCAATTTTAATCCCGAGATAAATCTAAGAGAAGTGAGTGCCAAAGGTAGATATTGGGAAGAGGGTAAATGGATAGAGACTAAGCCTCTTGAGATAAAGCAAGTTTGGGATTATCCAGAAATTGGTCCAAAAGATAGCTACCTTATGTATCATGAAGAGATGGAATCATTGGTAAAACATATAAAAGGTTTAAAAAGGATACGATTTTTTATGACTTTTGGAGAGAGTTATTTAACCCACATGAGATGTCTTGAAAATGTGGGAATGCTTAGAATCGATGAGATAGAGGTAGATGGCTGTAAAGTTGTACCTTTACATGTTTTAAAAGCACTTTTGCCTGATCCTGCAAGTTTGGGTCCAAGAACCGTAGGCAAAACCAATATCGGTATAGTTGCCGAAGGCTTAAAAAATGGCAAAAGAAGAAAAATTTATATATATAATGTTTGTGATCATCAAGAGGCATATAAAGAGACAAAAGCTCAAGCGGTCAGCTATACCACCGGGGTTCCGGCTATGATTGGAGCCAAATTAATGGTCGAAGGTATCTATAAGGGCAAAGGAGTGTATAATCTAGAAGAGATGGACCCTGATCCGTTTATGGATGAATTAAATAAGCAAGGATTGCCTTGGCATGTTGAAGAATTGAGGGCTTAAGATGGAGGATTGAGAGTGAAGAGTGAGAAAAAATCAAATTGGACGAATATCTTTTTTTTACTATTTTTCTTTGGAACAATTATATTTATTATAGCTACACCTATTTATATAGTTGACAAGATAGATAAAGAGAGCAAGATACCTCATCGTCAATTAAAAATTAAAAATGAAAAATGAAAAATTTTGGAGACAATATGATAAAAAATGTTAATGAGTTTAAAGAGCAAAAAGTAGATGCAGGTGAGGGAGTGAGCATACAAGTGCTTATTTCTAGTGATGAAGCTCCACATTTTGCTATGAGAAAGTTTCGTATAAAAAGGGGTGGTTTTATGCC
>JALVWW010000146.1 GCA_027023175.1 Campylobacterales bacterium | reverse complement strand
TGCCTATGAAGTTGACGGGAAAATTACAAAAGACTTTCCAAGTAGTTTAGATAGTATAAAGCCGGTATATGAAGAGTTTGACGGATGGGATAAAGTTGAAGGCATAAATGAATATGATAAGCTACCTAATAATGCAAAAAAATATATAAAAGCTATAGAGGAGTTAGTAGGTACAAAAGTCGGCATTATCTCAACCAGCCCTGATAGGGGGGATACTATTGTCAGGTAGAAAGTAGAAGGTAGAAGGAGTTAAGCCTTTAGTTCTTGGCTCTTAGCAAAATCCGAAGGATTTCAATGAAGACTAAATATTCTCAGCTTTTAAAGGTTAAAAAACAAAAAGTTGAGATAATAGAAAACGAAATTGCTCTTTTAAATTCTAAAAAAGAGTTTATAAAAAAGGAGATAGCAGAGTTAATTTTGCAAATTAATTCACTAAAAAAGCCTAAAGATGGAAAGTTTGGGACTTTTTTATCTGCAAGTTACTCTTTTGAGAAATTACACTCTTTTAAAAAGGATAAAGAAGAAATTTTAAGGCAAAAAGAGATTGAATTGAGCCAAAAAAGGGAAGATTACAAGATAGCTTTGATGGAGTATGAAAAGATAAAGTATCTTGAGGACTTGCTAATGGAAGAAAAACTTGATAAAATAAAAAAAGATGAGCAAAAACTCTTAGATGAATTATCTCAAGTAATATATAAAAGGAGAACTTTTTGAAGATTTTACTCTCTTTGTTGCTTTTTGTTTTGTCTCTTTTTTCCGCAAACAATGTTTATGAATGTAATCAAATCTTTGAGCAAAGAAAAGCTGAACTTAGTTCAAAAATAGAAAAAATCGATGAAGCAAGAGAAGCCTTGGAAGCTCTAAGGGCAGCAACAAATGCCCTGCTTGACAGGAAAAAAAAGATGTTGGCACAAAAAGAAGCCGATATAAATGCAACACTTCAAAAAATCAATCTAAAAGAGAAAAATCTCAAAAATATGATAGCAAAAAATAAAGAGCTTTTAAAAGCTATCAAAGAAGCCAAAGATGACAAAATAAGTCAAACTTATTCCAAAATGAAAGATTCAGCCGCAGCTCAAATTCTCTCAAGTATGAATGAATATGAAGCAGCGGGAATACTTTTTAATCTACAAGCCAAAAAAATTTCAAAGATAATGGCAAAGATGCCACCGAACAAAGCTTCACAGATAACAGGGATTTTGCTTAAAGGTCCACCATTTAGGGAGAAAAAATGATAACCATAAGATTTAATGCATTCTCTTTTTTAAAAAATGAGTGTAAAGAAAAAGGGATAGAGTGCCCCAATAAAAATATGCAGATTGACGAGGGGGTCAATCTTTATCAATTTATAAAAAACCTTGGATTTGAGGAAGATAAGATAGAAGGAATCTTTGTCAATCATAAACTAGTACCTTTTGATACCGTTTTAAAAGATGGAGATAGAGTAGCCCTTGTGCCACCGGGCGGCATACCTAATCATGTAAGAGCTTATGTCGGCAATACGGTTTAATATCTTCTTTACTAAATTTTAGATAAAATAGCAACGATTATATAATACTAACACTAAGGCTCGAGCATGAAGATAGGAAAACCACATGCCCCATACATTGCAAATAAAATATCAATAGACTTATTTAACAGCTCATTTATAAAGATGAATATGGGCATTGAACCTGTGGCGGAAGCTGCCAAAAAACTTATAGAAGATGATATTCAAAAAGAAGTAGCACTTGAAGAAAGAGTGTATGAAATCATGGAAGAGAATGAAGATGAGATGGAGTTTATGCAGGTTGACAAAAGAAATATGTTTTGGCTTATTAAGAAGAGATTGGCTCCTGAATATGGTGTGATACTATCTTATGAAGACAGATATAGTGATCTTTCTCATAAAATTCTTGATGAGCTTATTCAAAATGATTTGATAGAGTTTCAAGTTTCTGAAAATAAGGTAAAAAATGTTATATTTAACTCTATCGAGAGTTATATAGAGCGATTTGAGGATATTGAAGACAAAGTAATTGAAAAGATAAAAAATTACAAGAGAAAATTGATTCCCGGCAGCGAAGAGTATGATATAGTTTTTGAAAAACTTTATCAAGAAGAGTTGAAAAAGATAGGAATGATGTAAGGTCAATTATGGATATGCAAAAGATTTGGATATATGTGGAAAACGGACTTTTTTTGGAAGCTAACAGTTTTGGAAGCTCAGGAACTAAAACCGGTGAGATAGTGTTCAATACTTCTATGAGTGGTTACCAGGAGATCACTACTGATCCCAGCTATGCAGGTCAGTTTATTGTTTTCACTATGCCGGAGATCGGCAATGTAGGATGTAATACATTTGATATGGAGAGTAGTGATATTTATGCCAGTGGAGTAATAGTAAGAAATTATCAAGAGAGATTTTCAAACTTTAGAGCCGAGGAATCTTTTGCAAATTTACTTAAAAAACATGATGCGTTAGGTATATGTGATATTGATACAAGAGCATTGACAAAAACTGTCAGAGATAACGGTTCGCTTATGATGATAGCTTCTACAGAAATTTCTGATAAAGATGAACTTAAAAATATACTTCTTAAATCCCCAAGAATTGAAGAGGTAAATTATATCCAAAAGGTAAGCACCAAAAAAAGTTATATTCATAAAACGGGAGCATGGAATCACT
>JALVWW010000145.1 GCA_027023175.1 Campylobacterales bacterium | reverse complement strand
AGAGACTATAAAAGAGTTAAAAAAAAGTGGAACAAGAGTAGTGGTTTTTAGTGGCGGTTTTAGAAATGCTACTGATTATGCAAAGGATATCTTGGGCTACGATACCTCTTTTTCAAATGTCTTGCATGAAAAAAATGGAATTTTAACAGGACAGGTCGGCGGAGATATGATGTTTGGTTTCAGTAAGGGAGATATGCTGAAAAGATTGCAAAATATTCTTCAAATTTCACCAAATGACTGTATGGTGGTTGGTGACGGAGCCAACGATCTCTCAATGTTTAAATATGCAAAAACAAAAGTAGCTTTTTGCGCAAATGAAATACTGAAAAAAGAGGCAACTCATATAATAGATGAGAAAGATTTGAGCAATATTTTGAAAATAGAAGGAGTTTAAGTGTTTTTGGAGAATATTGGTTTTTCGCTGTGGTGTGATTTTGTAGAGAGGAGTTTTTTACAAAATGAGTTTAAAAAATTGATAGATAACGGTGTTATAAACGGAGCTACAAGTAATCCTGCTATTTTTAAAGAGGCTATTTTAAATTCGCCTGTTTATAAAGCGGAGATAAAAAAGCTTAAGCATTTGTCACCAAAAGAGATATATGAAGAGATAGCTTGCAAGGATATAAGACTGGCGGCTGATATTTTGGAATCACTATATGAAAAAGGTGATGACGGATTTATAAGTATAGAAATAGACCCCAGACTTTGTGATGATGCAAAAGAGAGTATAAAAGAAGGAATTAGACTTTTTGAAAAGATAGGCAAAAAAAATGTGATGATAAAAGTTCCTGCAACCGAAGCTGGATATGAAGTCATCGAAGAGTTGGTCAGTAATGGTATAAATGTAAATGTAACTCTTGTTTTTTCTCCTCTTCAAGCCAAACTATCTTTGCAGGCTGTAAAAAGGGCACATCAAAAAATAACTGCAGGAAAAGATTTCCCACAGGTTGTCATTAGCGTATTTGTAAGTAGGTTTGATAGGAAATTGGATGCTAGGCTTTTTGAGAAAAATATCAAAACATCTTTGACAGGAATTTATAATGCATCCAAAATATACAATATGATAGAGAGCCAAAATATCATCAATGTAAGAACACTTTTTGCAAGTACAGGTGTAAAAGGGGACAATTTAAGAAGTGATTATTATGTCAAAGAACTGTTATATCCAAACTCTATCAATACAGCACCACTTAAAACCATTGATGCATTTTTAAAGTCCAAAGAGTTTACACCTAAAAAACCGTTATCTAATGATATTATTGATGAATATTTTACTGTTGTGGAAAATCAGGGGATAAATATGGACAAAGTTTGTGATGAATTGATAACAGAAGGAATTGAAGCGTTCAAGATAGCTTTTAGTGAGATATTGAATAAAGGACATCTCTAAAAACCCTATGCACTGATAGCTTTATAAGGTTTTTTATAGACGAGGCAGAGTTTTGCAGTACTAGCCGTAGCTAATTCAAGAAACTCTAACGAAGTATATAGAAAACCTCATAAAGCCCAAAGGGAAGCATATTGTAGGGTAATCTTTCACAAGATAAATTTTCGAATTACCTTCGGGTAGTCCTTCAAATTTCTCTTGCAAAACCTTACCCTACACTATGCTTCTATCAGTGTATAGGGTTTTTAGAGATGCCCTAAATTAACCACATAAAGGATTTGATATGAATGGCTCTAAAGTTGAAGTTGATGTAAGAAGTTTAACATTCGAAATGACAAAAAGGCTGAAAGTCTATCTTGCCAAACTGGTTGAAAGAAAAGGAAGTGACCTTCATATCAAATCTAATGCACCGGTAAGAGGACGAGTTATGGGAGATATTGTGCAAATCTCCTCAGATATTCTTTTAAAAGAAGATACTCTAATGCTTGCAAAAGAGTTACTAAGAAGCAGATTTGGTGAATTGGTGGAAAAAAAGAGTGTTGACTTTACTTTTAAACTAAATGAATACTATAACTTCAGAGCCAATATATTTTTTCAAATGGATGGGGTATCATGTGTTTTTAGAACTATCCCGACAAGAATTCCTACTATTAAGTCATTAAGACTTCCAAATGTTGTTTATGACTTTTGTTCGCTAAACAGAGGACTTGTTTTGGTAACAGGACCGACAGGAAGCGGTAAAACTACAACCCTGGCTTCAATTATCAACGAAATAAACAAAAAAAGAAACAAACATATCATTACTATTGAAGATCCGATAGAATTTGTATTTAAAGATGACAAGTGTATTGTAAACCAAAGAGCTATAGGGCAAGATGCCCTTAATTTTTCAGATGCTTTGCGAGCTGCTCTTAGAGAAGACCCCGATATCATACTTGTTGGTGAGCTTAGAGATATGGAAACTATAGAAACTGCAATCCATGCTGCTGAAACAGGACATCTTGTGCTTTCAACTTTGCATACAATGGATGCCAAAGAGACTATAGGAAGACTTGTTAATATGTTTCCCGGAAATGAGCAAAACAGAGTAAAACTCTCTTTAGCTTCTGTTTTACAGGGTGTGCTCTCTCAAAGACTTGTTAAAAGAGTGGATGGAGGAAGAGTTGCCGCAGTAGAGATACTTGTAAAAAATGCAAGAATCGAATCTTTGATACTTGAAGATAGAGAGAGTGAAATCCCAGATGCCATAAAAGAAGGTAAAAATACCTATAAAACACAGAC
>JALVWW010000144.1 GCA_027023175.1 Campylobacterales bacterium | reverse complement strand
ACTATCGCACCAAGACCTATACCGCTAAAACCTACACCTCCAAAGTTGAAACTCATTCCACCTATGGCAAAAACAAGTATCAGTGAAAGTATGATCATATTTCTAGGGCAGCTAAGGTCAGTTTTTGCATTTGCCAAAGTTGCCATACCTACTGAAGCTATGATACCAAAAAGAAGTAACAGTATCCCACCCATTACCGGAACGGGAATAGTTTGTAAAAAACCGCCCAATTTTCCAAAAAATGCCAATATGATAGCAAATATAGCCGCCCATGTCATGATGGCAGGATTGAAAGCTTTTGTTACAGTTACCGCTCCTGTTACTTCTGAGTAAGTTGTATTTGGAGGACCGCCTAAAAGTGAAGCGGCACTAGTGGCTAGACCGTCACCCAAAAGTGTATTTTCAAGTCCCGGATTTTTAAGATAATCCTCTTTTGTAACATTTGAAATAGCTAAAATATCTCCCACATGTTCTACTGCCGGAGCTATGGCAATAGGTAATATATAGATGATAGCTTCCCAATTAAGCTCAGGAAATACAAAGTTCGGTACTGCAAAGATAGGAGCTTTGGACAGCGGTGTAAAATCAACTATGCCAAAAAGTAAAGCTGTGATATATCCTACTATGATACCTATGAGTATAGGAAGAAGTCTAATGATCCCCTTGCCCAAAAGTGTTGCCAAAATAGTTGCAACAAGTGATATCATCGAAATAATGATGGCCGTATCAAAAGGAACAAGTTGCATTTTGCCGTCTCCTGTTTGACCGCTTGCCATATGAACTGCAACTGGAGCAAGGATAAGTCCTATTGTCATGATGACAGGCCCTACAACTATAGGAGGTAAAAGTTTATGTAAAAATGCACTACCCTTTATCCTGATGGCAAAACTAAGAGCCACATACACCAAACCTGCTGCCGCAAGTCCACTTAGAGTACCGGGTATGCCCCATTTTTGGACGCCATATATTATGGGTGCGATAAAAGCAAAAGAGGATGCCAAAAAAATCGGAGGAACATTTTTTCTGTTTACTATCTGAAAGATAAGTGTTCCCAGACCTGCGGTAAAGAGTGCAACATTGCTGTCAAGTCCCGTTAGAATTGGAACCAAAACTAATGCACCGAATGCAACAAATAAAAATTGCAAACCTACGACGGAATCTTTAATTCTAAAGTTGTAATCTGTCGGCTTCAAAGAAACTCCTTTTAAAAGATTTGTATGATTGTACTATAAGAATTATTATATTTTTATCAATATGTAAACGATTTTTAGCGATAATAAATAAATTTTTTTGGAGAATAAAAAGATGAATGCAGTTGTATTAAATCACCCTTTAATTGACCACAAAATGTCACTTTTAAGAGATGAAAAGAGAAGTATGCCGGAGTTTAAAATGCTTCTCGATGAGATAGGTATGCTTATGGTATATGAAGTTACAAAAGAGTTGGAGTTGGAAGAGACTGTTATAAAAACTCCGGTTTCCGTTACCAAGGCAAAAAAGCTCAAATCTCACCCTATTTTAGTGACTATTTTAAGAGCAGGATTGGGGCTGTTGGACCCGTTTATGAAGCTTATGCCAAACTCTAAAGTAGGATTTTTGGGTATGGATAGGGATGAAGTGACTTTGAAGCCGAGAAGTTACTATGACAAGATACCCATGCAAGCTCTTGAAAACGAGGTTTTACTTATAGACCCTATGCTTGCCACCGGCGGGTCGGCACTAAATGCTATAGATTTTCTAGTGGGCAAAGGTGTAAAAAATATTACCTTTATATGTCTTGTGGCAGCTCCTGAAGGTATCAAAGCTATAAATGACAAATATCCCGATATTAAAATATATGCTGCAGCACTTGATGAAAAATTAAATGATAAAGGCTACATTGTTCCCGGCCTTGGAGATGCAGGGGACAGGATATTTGGTACCGAGGATAATGAAAATCTATAAATGTAAGGAATATGATGAATGATACACTAGAGCAAATGGATAAAGAGTATGTTTTGCATACTTACAAACGAAATTATATCAATTTTGTTTCGGGTAAAAATGCTACTTTGTTTGATGATAAAGGAAATGACTATATTGACTTTACAAGCGGTATAGGAGTAGTCAGTATCGGTCACGGCAATGAAACTCTTGCAAATGTTTTGTGTAATCAGGTGCAAAATATCATCCATATATCAAACCTTTTTCTTATAGAGCCTCAGGCAAAGCTTGCCAAAAAACTGGTTGAGCTGAGTGGTTATGACATGAGAGTTTTTTTTGCAAACAGTGGAGCTGAAGCCAATGAAGGAGCCATAAAGATAGCAAGAAAATATGGAGAGGTTGACGGTGAGCCAAAAAGATACAAGATAATTACTCTTAAAAACTCTTTTCACGGGCGTACGATAACTTCACTAAAAGCTACAGGGCAAGAGAAGATGCATAACTTTTTCGGACCCTTTCCGGATGGTTTTGTATATGCAAATGATATGGATGAAGTTATAAGTCTGTGTGATGATAAAACCGTTGCGGTTATGATAGAGCTTATCCAAGGGGAGGGTGGAGTAGAGCCTCAAGATAAAGATAAGGTAAAAACTCTTGAAAAGGAGCTTAAAAAAAGAGATATACTTTTGATAGTAGATGAAGTTCAAACCGGAATATACAGAACGGGGGAACTTTTTGCATCCAATCTTTA
>JALVWW010000143.1 GCA_027023175.1 Campylobacterales bacterium | reverse complement strand
ATAGGAAGAAATACAGCTGCAGCCATAGCCTTTAGCGCATTTGCTTCATCTGAGGATGAAATACTTTTTGTAACTCCCTCGGATCACTTAATAAAAAGTGATAAAAATTATAGCAAAATGATTAATTTTGGAAAGGAGGCTGCAAAAGAGGGTTATCTAATTACCTTTGGCATCATACCGACAAAACCTGAAACAGGCTATGGATATATAAAAGCAAAAACCGATAAAAAAATAATGGATGTTTTGTCGTTTTTTGAAAAACCGTCTCTTGAAAAAGCAAAAGAGTATCTTGAATTCAACCAAAACAGTATTCAAGAAAAATATCTGTGGAACAGCGGAATGTTTATGTTTAAAGCGGGTGTTTATCTAGATGAATTAAAAAAACATTCGCCCGAAATTTATAATACATCAAAAAAAGCATATCAAAATGCTATCAAAAATGATTTTTTACGCTTAAAGACAGATGATATGACCAATATACCAGATATTAGTGTAGATTATGCAGTTATGGAAAAAAGCAAAAAAATAAAACTAATCCAAGCAGAAATCGACTGGAATGATGTCGGAAGCTTCGATTCGCTTGATAAAGTGTTTGAAAAAGATAAAAACAGCAATACAAAAAACAAAAATTTAACTGCTTACAAATCACAAAACAACTTTGTTTTTGGTCGCTACAAAACGATAGCTTTAAATGAAGTAAATAACTTGATAGTTATAGATACCCCCTCTGCACTCCTTGTCAGCAAAAAAGGCAAGTCTCAACAAATAAAAGATATCGTAAAAATTCTCAAAGAGAAAAACCCGAAATCAGTAAAATTTGGAAGGACTGTTTACAGACCTTGGGGAAAATATACAACTTTACATACAGATAAACGCTTTAAAGTCAAAACCATAGTGGTAAATCCAGGAAAACGCCTATCTCTTCAAAAACATCTTCACAGAAGCGAACATTGGGTTGTGGTAAAAGGGACGGCACTTGTAAGAATTGATGAAAAAGAGTTTTTGTTAAATGTAAATGAATCTACTTACATACCAATAGGCATGAAACACAGACTGTCAAACCATGGGCATATCCCTTTGGAAATCGTAGAAGTCCAAGTTGGAGAATATTTGGGAGAAGATGATATAATTCGTTTTGAAGATGATTTCGAAAGGGTGCCGTGAAATTTAAATTGTATAGAAACATTAGTAATGAGTATAAAAATATATTCATGTCACATAACTCCTTATGAAATACGGTAAAGATCAAAAAATATCATACATCTATGCTCTTAGTGCCGTACTGCTTTGGTCTAGTGTAGCTACAGCTTTTAAGATAGCTCTTAAGTCTCTAAGCCCTTTGGAATTGGTATTTTATTCTTCTGTAACGGCATTGGTCTTTCTTGCTGTGATGCTCATCATCCAAAAGAAAATATATGAAACTTTCAAATATTTTAAAAAACATATCACTCTTATAGTGGTACTGGGTTTTATCAATCCCTTTGTATATTATCTTACACTTTTTAAGGCTTATGACCTGTTGCCGGCTCAAGAAGCTCAAGCCATTAACTATACCTGGGCACTGATGCTCTCATATCTAAGTGTCATTTTTTTAAAACAGAGACTTTCAAGATATGATGCAATAGCCGGTTTTATAGCATATTTTGGGGTTCTTATCATTGCCACCAAAGGAGATATAACTTCACTTCATTTTTCAAACAACCTTGGTCTCTTTTTGGCACTTTTAAGCACGGTTCTTTGGTCATTTTACTGGATATTCAATACTAGAATAAAAGCTGACCCTATTATCTCTTTATTTTCAAACTTCTTGGTAGGAGTTATTTTTATATCAATCTACTTTATATCTACCCAAAGTTTTCATATGCCCAGCCTTAGCGGAGTATTATCCACCATATACATAGGTTTGTTTGAAATGGGTATAACTTTTATACTTTGGCTAAAAGCACTGAATTTCAGTGAAAATACAAGTAAAACTGCCAATTTGATATTTTTATCACCCATCTTATCTTTAGTTTTTATCCACTACATAGTAGGCGAAACCATAGAAACTTCCACTGTCATAGCCCTGGTATTTATACTTTTTGGACTCTCTTTGCAAAAATTCAAGTCAAAATCTTAGTCAAACATATGATATAATTCATCAAAAACAAAAGGCGACTTATGGATAAAATCTTTGAATGTATAGACAAGTATTTGAAAGATTTGGAAAATGATATATTAAGTATAGTAAGCGACCAATCCATCCCATTAACCAAAAAAAATCAACTGATGGAGCCTATAGCGGATCAAAAAAAGGTACTGAGTTATACAAAAGAGGCACTTTTAAAGATAAAAAATAAAAAATATGAAGCCAAATGCGGCATGAGTGAACTTTCCTAATCAAAATTATGCTATAATTATTTCTTATGATTTTGAGAATGAGGAATAGAGAATGAAACTGACTGAAATTGAGATGCTTACAACTATGCTGGAAATGCAACAAAAATTAAATGATGAAACAAACGGAAAAGGCTGGGAGAGCGGATATAACAAATATGGAAAAATAATAAGCTGGAAAAGATGTATATATATGGAGTGTGCAGAACTCATAGACAGCTTTTCATGGAAACACTGGAAAAATATAAATGCAGATCCAAACTGGCAAAATATCCACATAGAAGTGATAGATATCTGGCA
>JALVWW010000142.1 GCA_027023175.1 Campylobacterales bacterium | reverse complement strand
TTCCCCAAAAATATGATCTTTTTATAAGTGTAGATGCCGCAAACTTTAAAAGACTGGGTATAACAGAAGAGATAAACACTCCTTCTATCTGTTTTGACCATCACAAAACAAATACAAATTTTTGTACCGTAAACATAGTAAACCCCGGTAGCATCAGTACATCTCTGGTTGTTTTGGATTTTTTGGAAACTTTTGACCTGCCCATACAACAAGAGAGTGCTGTTTGCCTATATACAGCACTTGTGGAAGATAGTGGCTTTTTTAAATTTGACAGAGTAAACAGTGAAACTTTTGAAAAAGCTGCCAAACTTGTTAAGCTTGGTGCAAACCCAAACAAAATATCAAACAACCTGACAAATCGAAACTCGTTAGCAAAACTAAGGCTTATGCAAAGATATCTTGATGCACTTGTTTTGAAAAGCAATGCTACAGTTTGCATATCAAGAATCAGACTTAAAGACTTTAAGGAAACAGGTAGCACAAAAAGTGACAGTGACGAGTTTGTAAATATAGGTTTATCCCTGGCAACAGTCAAACTTAGCATATTTTGTTACGAATTGGACTATGAAAATATAAAGTTTTCCTTAAGAAGTAAAAGTGATGAGATAGACTGCTCTATTATTGCAAAAAAATATGGCGGAGGCGGACACAAAAGGGCTGCCGGCTTTACAGCAAAGATAAATAAATATGATGATATAATACGGTTGATAATTGATAATTGATAATTGATAATTGATAATTGATAATTGATAATTGATAATTGATAATTGATAATTGATAATAATTTTTCATTTTTCATTTTTCATTTTTAATTCTAACGGGGGTTTTTATGAGAAGACAAAAAAGTTATGCCGGAATTATCTCTGTAATTATTTTTCTATTGTTAATTGGCGGAGCATTTTTTATATACAGTTCAAAATATTTTGAAAGAAATGCACCCAAGATTATAACGAGTGATGAAATATATTGGAATTTAAAAAAACCTTTGGATATTTTATTGAAAGATGACAGTGGTATCAAGTTTGTAAATGCCACTTTGAGTGACGGCAAAAATAGTATAATTGTTGCCAACAAAATATATACAAAACCTGAGCTCAAAATGCATCTTTACATAAAATCTCCAAAAAACAGCTTTATATACAAAAAAGAGAGATTTAAACTTACCATCCAAGCTGTAGATACAAGCAAATGGAACTTCTTTTCCGGCAATAGTACCACAAAAACCATAAACATAGTCATTGACCAAAAAAGACCCGAACTCTATACGATAAATTCATCTTACGGTATAAAAAAAGGCGGAAGTGCAATGGTTATATTCAAAGCCGGAGATAAAAATATGCAGGAGTTGTATATAAAAACTCCTTTTGGGAAAAAGTTTTATCCGACTCCTTTTTATAAAAAAGGGTACTATATCTCACTTTTGGCATGGCCTATAAAAGAAAAAAAATTTAGAGCAGATATAGTAGCCAAAGACAAAGCCGGCAATATTTCAAGAGCTCATGTAGCACTATATATAAAACCTATGCGATACAGAAAAAGCACTATCACCCTGACTGACAACTTTTTAAACGGCAAAGTAGCAAATTTTATAGAAGAAGTTGCACCTAAACTTGCAAAAGAAAATCCTCTAAAACAGTTTATCTATATCAATGAAACCGAAAGAAAGAAAAATGAAGATTTGATACACAAAATAAGCTCTAATACAGATAAATCATTGGTGAAGAATTTTTATCTAAAACCTTTTTATCCTCTAAAAAATGCTGCTAGAGTGGCAAGTTTTGGAGACTATAGAACATATATATACAAAGGCAAAAAAGTAAGTAACTCCTACCATCTTGGTGTTGATTTAGCCAGTACAAAAATGGCCAAAATCAAATCTTCCAACAAAGGTGAAGTTGCATTTGCCCACTTTAACGGTATTTACGGCAATAACATCATCATATATCACGGTCTAGGGTTATACTCCCTATACGGACACTGTTCAAGCTTTTTAGTCCAAAAAGATGATATGGTAAAAAGAAATCAAACTATAGCCAAAACAGGTAAAACAGGTATGGCTATGGGCGATCATCTGCACTTTGGTATACTTGTACAGGGAGTGGAAGTATATCCATTGGAGTGGATGGATAAACATTGGATGAAAGTCAATATTTTTAACATCATAAAAGATGCAAAGAAAATTATTGATAAAAAATAGGTACATTTTTTGCTTTTTTAAACAAAATTATAGTATTATGTCAAATTAGAGAGTAAATTAGTCAAAAAGAGGTTTTTTTTGAAGCAAAGAACAATAGCAAAAAAAGTCAAAGGTGTCGGTATAGGTTTACACAAGGGTGACCCTGTAGAGATAGTATTGGAGCCTTTGGAAGCTGATAGTGGAATTGTATTTTATAGATCTGATTTAAATGTAACCATTGAAGCCAAACCTGAAAATGTAATAGATACTAAAATGGCTACCGTTATCGGCAAAGAGGGTGCTGTCATATCTACGATAGAACATTTGCTTTCTGCGGTTTATTCTTATGGTATTGATAATATTCGTATCTCTTTAAGTGCCGCTGAAGTACCCATAATGGACGGAAGTGCTACAAGTTTTTGTATGCTTTTGGACGAAGCCGGCATAAAAGAGTTGGATAAAAATAAAAATGTTATGATAATAAAAAAAGATATCATTTTTA
>JALVWW010000141.1 GCA_027023175.1 Campylobacterales bacterium | reverse complement strand
TCGCTAAAAAGTACTCCTCCAAATTTTCCCTTGATAGGAAATCTATACTCAGCAGTTATCTCAAATATAGAATTTAATCCGGTTGGATTGCCATCTTTATCTTTTGGTCCTAAGTCTCTATATGTATATGCCCGATTGCTATTCATTCCTCCTGCATAAAAACGATATGATGCCGGTAAATCACCGCTTATTTTATGAAGAGATCCAAAATGAGCTTTAAAAGCAACTATATATGGTAAAAAGGGCATGATATAGCCACTCTCTACCTCATATTTATAGTATGAAGCATCAGAAATAGTACTTTTTAAAGAGCCTAAGATAGTGCTTTTTATAAAATATCCTTTTGTCGGCTCTAATATGTCATCTCTTGTATCTTTGATATAAGATAGCTTGATAGAAGTTAGCAAAAAATTACCCTCTTGATAAGTTTGTATATCATTACTATCATATATCTTAGATAAATCTACGATAATATCTCCTTGTAATACATTTGATCTGTATCTATGCTTTAAAAAAAGAGTTTGAAGGTATTTTTTCTCTTTAAAACCGGGATAAATTTCATAAGTATATTTACTCTGTGTTCCAAAAGTTTTTTTATGATACAGTGGCATATCATAATTTACAGAGATAGACTTTTCAAGTCGAGTATATTTGCTAAACAATCCAAGAGTCTTTAAATTGCCTTTAAAATTTCTATCTTTTATACCAAATACCGCTTCAGCCCCTTCGTCACTATTGATGCCGATACCGGCTTGTAAATAGAGAGGTTTTTTATTTTCTTCTATTTTTATATTTATATCTACGATGGCATTACTCTTTTTTATCGGTTTTATAATAACACTTGAAATGCCATCTCTTGCATAAAAATTTTTATAAGTTTTACTTATTTTTTTTAAAGAGTATTTATCACCTTTTTTAAAGTCTAAAAAAGATTTTAAAATATTTTTATCTATATCTTTGGGTGCTTCTATGGTAATGTTGCCAAATTTACATATTCTATTTGCCTTTGCTTCATAAGTTAGATAAGCTTCATTTTTTACTATATCTATCCAAGCTTTTGCATTTAGATCTACTAAACAGTATCCTTTCTCATTATAATATCTCTTTATCTCTTTTTTACTTTTTTCAAACTTTTTTGCCGAAAAAATTGAACCTATTTTAAAAGGGATAAATTTTTTTATATCATATTTTGAGATAGTAGATATAGTTTTTATGATGATGGGTTTACCCTCATTTATGTATAGGTAGATATATCCATTTTTTATCTTATCTTTTACTTTGCAGTGATAAAACCCTTCAAGTTTATAAAAGTTTATGAGTTTGCTTTTTATCAGAGGTAGAGTCTTAGCATCAGCGAAATTCTCTTTTTTCCAAAATTGATAAAATGGAGGCTTTTTTATACCTAACGCTGTATAAAGTTTGCTTGAATTGATATGGTAATTGCCGACAAAATGTATCGGATAAGTTGTTGCAAATAAAACGGAGATAAAAACGGATGATAAAATAATTTTTTTTATCATCCGTTTTCCATGGATATTTTAAATAGAGATTTAGTCTCTGTTGTTAAAAATCCCAAGAATTTGTAAAAGTGCGATAAATAGATTTAGAAAGTCGAGATAAAGCATTACTGCCGCTTCGACAGGTGTTTCTACATTTCCTCTTATGATATTTTGTGTATCATAGAGTATAAAAGCACTAAAAAGTATAGCACTTACACTTGCGATAACAAGTTGAAACAGAGGACTTGCTGTAAATATATTGATAAGACTTGCTACAATAACTACTATCAATGTAATAAAAAGCATTTTTCCCATAGCGGAAAAGTCTCTTTTTGTATTCATTGCAAATATAGAAAGTCCTCCGAAAGCTACCGTTGTAAGTACAAAAGCTTCGGTTATGATATTAGCGCCGCCAGGCATTGCTAAAATTGCAGAGAGTGTCGGAGCCAAGGTAAGTCCGGTTACAAAAGTAAAGGCAAATAAAAGCACAAGGTTTAACCCCTCTTTTCTCTTTGCCGCCATCAGTCCGAACAACAATGCAAACTCAAGTATCACAAGCCCCCAAAACCATCCGGCTACTCCCATTCTGCCGTCAGCAGTTACTTTAACAAGTGAGTTGGCAAGATAAGCTGTACCTATATATGCACCTGCACTTGCTGAAAGCAAAGAGCTTGCAAAAAGCTGATAAGTTTTCTTAATAAAAACCGCCAGGTTACTTTTTGCAGTAGTGCTTTGTTTTTCAGCACTGTTTTGAACAGTTCTGTTTTTTACATATTCTCTATCATATAGAGCCATTTTTCCCTCCAAGATATTTTAATTTAAATAGATATTATATCTATAAATTCTTAACGAACAGTAAATCAGGGAAATTAATTTATCCATTGATATAAATCAATGATAAAATGTGATAATTTTATTACAATATTATACTAGTTATAAAAGGCTATCTCTAAAAACCCCTATACACTAGCATAAAGGTTTTAAGAGATGCTCTTAAATCAATAGAGGTAAAATTAATGATAGATATAAAAACTAAATTTTCTGATGTAAAAGATAACACTGATATTACTTCAGCTCTAAAGGAAATAATGAAAGTTAAAAAAACAGATATTGATATAAGCAATGATGATAATATGGAAGATATTGCTAAAAAACTTGGAGTTGATATCAAAGATTTACTGC
>JALVWW010000140.1 GCA_027023175.1 Campylobacterales bacterium | reverse complement strand
TAAATACAAAAGATATCCAAAAGATAACTTCATTTTTTACAAATGTAGGAGTAAGTGGCTCAAAACAGTATCTTTTTTATGTAGCCGTAGATGAAGGTCAAAAAGTAAGCAAAGGCGGCGGGATAGATGATGAGTTTATACTGCTTGAGTTTATTCCTCTCAAACAAGCAAAAGAGTTTATGTTCGACGAAACAAAAGCCAAAACTCCGGGTCTTCTTTTTGCATTTAGCTGGTTTTTCACAAACCACAAAGAGGATAAATTTTAAAAAAGATAGGACAATGGACTCTACACCATATAAAGCATAGAGTCAAACTTTCTACCTAGTAGAGTTACCATTCTCATCAAATATTGTAGGTGTCCCTTTGATATACCCCGATGAAAGAAGTTTTGACATTTTCTTTTTCATTTTTTTAGCATACTTTTTATCTACATTCATATAATCTTTAAAATTTTTATCTGAAACTTTGTATATAAGGGCCAATAAGTCAGTATTTTTGTCTTTACTTGCTTGTTCAAGAAGCCAACTTGAACGCATTGGCGAACTTTCATGTCCTCTGATATGTAAAAAAATAGGGATAACTTTTATCTCTTTAGATTTTTTCAAAGTTGCTTTCAACTCATTTTTTACATATTGTTGACAAAAAGGACACATAGGATCTGTTATAAAATATATGGTTTTACCATTAGGATTTCCACCCTTTATAGTTAAAACCAAATCTTTATATTTATTTTTCAATAGTGAAAGTAACTTTTTATTATTTGAAATTTCCTCTTTTTTTCTATCTTTTTTTATCTTAGATAACTCTTTTGATATGACACTTCTATTTTTTGATATAAATTTTTTAAACAAACTTTGACCAGTTTTCCTATCGATTAAATTACCCATAATAATAGTATCTTTATTGTAAATAAGTAAAAATGGCCTAGAATTGCCTTTGATAGTACCTATAGCCATATGCAAATCTTTCAAATCAGTCATTTTGTTGTCAGCTATGATTTTTATGGAATTAATATCTACTTTACCTCTGGTAAAAAACTTACTTATATCTTTTTTCAATTCTACTTTGGTATCTGCATGCAAAAAAATTGCTGCCAAAGATATACCGAGCACTCCAGCTAAAATCTTTTTATTCATACCTTATCCTTATAATTATTTTTTATATTATAAGGATTTTAAGTTAACAAGGGGTTAACAAGAAAAAATGAGATAGAGATTTGCTTTCAGCATTAGAGGGGGTCAGGGTTCAACTTTTAACTTTTTCAACACTTTTGAGACAGCTGCACAAGTAAGCCCTAAATGCTTTGCAATCTCACTTTGCGTAAAGCCGTCTTGGATAGCTTTTTGAATCATTTCATTTCTTTTGTTTTTACTCATCTGGTCATAGAAATAATCTTTCAATTTTAATTTTTGTTGAACTATTTTAGGTGAATTTTTGTATTTTATTGCCTTTTTTTGAAATGTTTTGATAGCATCTTGCTCTTTGTCGCTTAGCTCCAAATCAAGTGAATTTAATAACTCATTTACATTATCAAACCATTGCAATATAAAACTCTCTTGCATACAACCTTTTAGTTTGTTTTGTAGCATATCATGTATAAAAGTATATGGATAAGCTCCGATTTTTTTAGTTATATTTGCTTTTATAGGATTGTTTTCAATATATTTAAAAAGTTTATAAAGATAATCATCGTCAAATATATACCAAGACTTATATCTATCTTGCCAAAGATGACCGACTCTTTTATACTTTTTATTGAAATATTGTGCATAAGTGGCGTTTATTTGTCTCATACCGTTTGAAAGATTTTCTCTTTTGTTTTCGAGCAGTAGATGATAATGGTTATCCATCAAAGCATAACCATGTATAACAAAATCATAAAAAGTAGAAACTTCACAAATAATATCTAAAAATTTTTCTTTATCTTTATTATCGATAAAAATATTACGCTTTTCCACTCCACGGTTATAAATATGATGAAAACCTGCATTTTCAATCCTTGGTCGTCTTGCCATGCTTGTACTCTTTTTTGTTTTTTTTATATTATAACACAAAAAAAGTTAAAAGTTGAACCCTGACCCCTTTAAGGCTTATAGTTCGTTTAAATTTAATTATATTACAAATAAGTTTATTTTTGATATAATATCTTTAACCTAAATTTTATAATAGTATTTGTTACATTGATGCTACAACAAATTTTATTGCAAAATTTAGGTTTATAATAATTTGAAAGTTTATTTAATATATGAAATTAAAATATAAATTTAAGTATATTTATATAGCTATAGCATTTTTTATTGGTTTAAGTACAGCCCATTTTATTTTTATAGAGAAGTATATACACAATAGCGAGAAAAACTATACAAATGGTATAAAAAAAGAGTTAAATTTGCTTATCAATGTCGATAGACTTGATATACTTGAACTTGCAAAAAGTTTTTCTAGGCAGAAAAGTCTTATAAGCATATTAAAAAACAAACAATACGATAAGTTATATCAGCAAAATATTTTCAAAATTCCTAAAAAGTATCTGAAATATAAAGATTTTAAAATCCATATAGCAGATAAAGATAAAATTACTAGATATCTTTCTTGGACTACAAAAAGTTTGGGAGAGAGCATTTATGATATTAGAAAAGATTTAGACAAACTCTATCTTCATCCTACCTATGCATCCTCTATAAGTATT
>JALVWW010000139.1 GCA_027023175.1 Campylobacterales bacterium | reverse complement strand
TATTCTACTTCTATCCATTCAGCTCTTTCAACTTCGTCATAATATTCAGGAACGCTAAGACACCCTTCTTGATAAACAATGGAGCCTTTTTTATTTAAAATTTTGGGGTTTATAACCTCTATAAGATCCTCTTTTTTTTGCTCATCATTTTCATCAGGCAAAAGTATCAAAAGTGCATTTAGCGGAACTCCAACTTGAATGGCAGCCAAACCTATACCGTTTTTTGCTACCATTGTTTCATACATATCATCAAGTAGCAAATGCAGATGTTCATCAAAATTTTCTATATCTTTTGAGGCAAGTTTCAACCTTTTGTCCGGATATGTTACAATCTCTCTTATCATTTTATCCTCTATAGCTTTTTACAAATTTTATATATATCTTTATTTTTACCGCTTTTTTCCATTGCTTCCAAAGCACAGTTTATACTCTCTTCAACTTCTACTTCTTTGTTGATAGGTGCTACCCCTATGCCGACATCTATATCTATTTCCACATCATTTAGTATAATGTTTGCATTTGTCAACATTTCAAATATTCTCTCGCATGCTTTTTTGGTGCTTTGAATGTCCGTATGTCTTAACAGCATTATAAAGCTGTTTTCTCCAAAATATGAAATGATATCATTACGTCTTGAAGTCTTAAGAAGCATTTTGGCTATAATTCTAAGAAGAAATATTTTATCTTTGGAGTAAGGCAGCTTTTTTAGTACACTCTCTTTTATCTGAATGGTTACAATTGTGCTTTCGTAATTAAATTTTTTAATCTTTTCTCTCTCTTTTTTGGCTTGTTGGATAAAGTATCTTTTGTTGTAAACTCCAAATCTTGTGTCAAAAATCGTACTGTTTTCAATACTTTTAAATGTTTCACCGGCTTTTTGGTATTTGTCTTGCAGGGTTTCAAGCTGTTTGTCAATACTGCTGATGAATTGGCTTATCTTATTGTTAAAAGTAGCCGCACTATTTTTTATAATAAGAGGGTTGTCATTGCTTTCAAGTTCTTTTCCGGCTTCTATACTTATCTGCTTTATAAGCTTGATATTTTTATAGATTGCATTTACAACTTTTATGATACTGTTGATACCTATAAATATCTCTTTGACATCTTTTTCTATCTCTACACGGTTTTCACTGTAGTTGTTTTCTTCAAATTCCAAAAGTTCTTGTATCTTTTTTTGAAACTCTATACTTTTTTCATCAAGAAGTTTTTCAAAGTATATCCTGTAATTATCAGGAGTAGGAGGGATAGAATCTTCAATAAGTTTTTTTAAAACCAATATGGCAAATCTTTCAATTTCATTGGCTGAAGAGTTTATATCAAACTTGATGGAAACTTTGGAATGAGCCCTTGACTCTACTTTTTTAGGTTCTATATCTTTTGTATCTTTTACTACCCTTTTGTTAAGTAGAGCCACTAACTCCTCCTTGATTGTTTGCTATTATTTAATATTTTTGTCTAAAACTTTATCAATAAGACCATACTCTTTTGCCTCCAAAGAACTCATGAAAAAGTCTCTTTCGGTATCTTTTTCTATTTTTTTAAGAGTTTGACCTGAATTCTCAGATAAGATTTTGTTTAGTATGCCTTTTAGTCTTAGTATCTCTCTTGCCTGTATCTCAATATCTGTTGCTTGACCTTGTGCGCCACCCAAAGGTTGATGTATCATGATTCTGGCATTTGGCAGAGCATATCTCTTTCCTTTTTCACCACAACTTAGCAAAAAGGCACCCATAGAAGCAGCCTGACCTATGCAGATAGTGCAGATATCAGGCTTTATATAATTCATAGTGTCATATATGCTAAATCCACTGGTGATAACACCGCCGGGAGAGTTTATGTAAAGATATATATCTTTTTCAGGATCCTCAGCTTCCAAAAAAAGAAGCTGAGCCACTATAGATGAGGCAACCCCGTCATTTATCTCACCACTTAGCATAATGATCCTGTCTTTTAGAAGCCTGGAGTAAATATCATAGCTTCTCTCACCTCTTCCGGTTTTTTCAACTACATAAGGTATATAACTCATTTACTTCTCTTGTTCGTCAAGTTTCAAAAGCTTTGAGAAAAGTTTATCTTCAACCATAGCCATTTTGATTGCCGGTAAAAGATTTTGTTTTTGATAATACTCAAGATATTTTTTTGGATCCTGTCCTTGCTGCATTGCCTCATAGTAGATAGCTTGAACAACTTCATTGTCATCTACTTTTATATCGTGCTCTTTTGCAAGTTCATCAACTATAAAAGTAAGTTTGACACTATCTTTTGCTTCCTCTTCGTAAGCTTTTCTGAGTTCTTCAACTTTGTCAGGGTTTTCCTGAAGTTCTTTTATCTCTTCTTCGCTTTTGCCTTGCAAAGAGGTTCTGAAACTTATATCTATCTCTTGATCAACTACACTTTTTGGAAGATCAAACTCAATCTTTTCTATAAGAGCCTCAGTCATTTTAGGCTTTAACTCTTCCAGGTAGAGTTTGTTTAGTTTTTCTCTTTTTATCTGTTTTTTTACACTTTTTTCAAGGTCTTCTTTTGTAGGATGTTCAATATCAGGTAAAAATCTTTTTAAAAGTGTTTCATCAGATACATCAGGCAATACTCTTTCTTGAATCTTCTTTAATGTCACTTTAAACATCGCATCTTTTCCCGCAAGCTCATTAGAGCCGTACTCTTTTGGAAAAGTTACATTTATCTCTTTTGTTTCA
>JALVWW010000138.1 GCA_027023175.1 Campylobacterales bacterium | reverse complement strand
GGTGCCGGTTTTGGCGGAAAAGATATAAGATATGTAAAATTTGGCGAAAAAAAAGCTGTATATTTAGGCAGTGAGGGAGAAGGAATACCCAATAAAATAATGTCAAAAATGGATGAAAAAATTACAATAAATATGGCTAGAGACTTTGACTCTTTAAACGTAAGTGCTGCTTCGGCTATCATATGTGACAGGATTGCTAATGGATGATGTGAATTTTTTTGACAAAATAGATCTGAAAGAGGTTGCAAAAAAAACTCTTATAAATATAAAAGATTTGGAATATTTAAAGAATGAAGAGTTTGACAAGCTGAGTAAAACAAAAGGACTCGGATTTATCAAGATACTCGAAAGAGAGTATAAAATTGACCTTGGTGATAAAAAAAAGAAGTTTTTAGAATATTTGAAAGAAGAGGGAAGAGATACAGCAAAAGAGTTTTTTATAGCACCGCCAAAACCTCCTGCTAAAATATTTTCCAAACTGATAACCTTGATACTTTTTTTTCTTATAGGCGTGGGGATTTTGTATATACTCTATTTAAATTCCGGGTATGACGCCTCATTAAGTCAGGCAACTTCAGATGAAAACAGAGTTATCAAAGAAGCACAGGATATTTCAGGTATCGAACTTAATGAAACAAATACTACCAAAGAAAATGTAGTTGAAAATATTCAATCAGAATTAAACACAACAGTGACAGATACAATCACCAGTGCCATGGTATCGCAAGAAACCAATATCACAACAGTTGATGATGACAAAGCAGAGCTCTCTAAGGATATTCAAAAAGAAAAAACTATTATTGCCAAACCCAAAGAAGAAGAAACAGTAAAAGAGTCTTTGTCGCAACAAGAGCAAATCTCAAATAACACTGTTGATATGAACCAAAGCACTCCTGCCGACTTGAAGTACCCTCTAATAATTGTACCTAAAAATAGAATATGGGTAGGCGTGATAGATCTTAAAAATTATAAAAAAAAGTCATATTTGAAAGAGACAAATATAACTATAGATAAAAATGATTCTTATATGATTGCAACAGGACATGGAGAATTCAAGCTCTACTTTAAAGACAAGGCTTTGGATTTTAACACTAAAAATCCTATAAGATTTTTAGTCCAAGATGGAAATCTGACCCAGATAAATAAAAAAGAGTTTATCAAACTAAATAGAGGCAAATATTGGTAAAGATATTTTTATCTTTTTTTCTTGTCATCTCTATCGCTTTTGGTGATATGGTTGATGATAAGATAAAAAGTTTTATAGGCGAAAAAAATTATTATAGTGCCAAAAAGATTATCAATATCCTTTTGGGAGATAAAAAACAGTACTATAGAAGTGATGGAAGTGTAGAAGTAATAAAACTGTTAAAAGTATTGAAAAAAAATGGTTTTATGGGGCTTGATCTCGAGAGAGTAAATAGTGTAAATATAACCTTTACAACACAGGGAAACTCTCTTATTTTTTTAAAAATTTTAAACAATGCTTTAAACTCTATGGGGTTTAATTTTTATGTTACAAAAAAAGCTATAAAATCAGACGACAGTTTTTCCTGGGAAATTCAAATGAATACAGAATATCTTGTTGACCCGGTGGTATTGGCAAACGAATTAAAAAAATATGGATGTTTGATCAGTGATATCCAAACACAGGAAAAAACCAACTGGCACTACTTTATATCTACTACAAATGCTAGAGTAATATCTAAAAAGATTGCTCCAGAAGCAAGTTACAGGCTTGCAAAACCCATAAAAAGCTATTGGCTTGGATTTGACGATGTACCACAAACTCTGTATATAGAGAGCTATCGGCTAAATAGATGGCATCCATATATCGTATTTTATGATAATGCTTTAAATATACTATCTATTTACACAAGTGATGAAATACAAAAGAGTCTGAAGTTGGATATCCCCAAAAATACAAAATATATTATGATAGATGACAAATACACTTTGAGCAATATCCGCTCAGGCTTGAAAATATACAGTAAATAAAGATACAAACAAGGATAGGAAATGTTTGAAGAGATACAATTTAATGCCATAAACAGACTTCCAAATTATGTTTTTGCTGAAATCAATGAGATAAAAATGAAAGCCAGACGAGCAGGAGAAGATATCATAGATTTTTCTATGGGTAACCCTGACGGCCCTACACCTCCTCATATAGTTGAAAAATTGGTAGAAGCTGCCCAAAAACCGAAAAATTACGGCTATTCCGTAAGTAAAGGTATCTATAAACTTCGCCTTGCTATAACCGACTGGTACAAAAGAAGGTATGGAGTTGTGTTTGATCCCGAAAAAGAAGCGGTGGCAACCATGGGAAGTAAAGAGGGATATGTTCATTTGATTCAAGCCATTACCAATCCCGGAGATGTAGCGATAGTTCCCGAGCCTGCCTACCCCATACATACTCATGCTTTTATCATAGCAGGCGGCAATGTTGTTAAAATGCCTTTTTTTTATAATGAAAAATATGAGCTCGATTATGACAAATTTTTTGAAAGCCTAAAAAACAGTATTGAAGAGTCTATGCCAAAGCCAAAGTTTTTGGTGGTAAATTTTCCTCACAATCCTACAACGGTAACTGTAAAAAAGGATTTTTATGAGAGATTGGTCGAACTTGCCAAAAAAGAGAGATTTTATATACTCAGTGATATAGCTTATGCGGATTTGACTTATGACGGGTATAAAACTCCCTCCATTTTTGA
>JALVWW010000137.1 GCA_027023175.1 Campylobacterales bacterium | reverse complement strand
CTAAAAAAACTCTCTTCATAAAAGGCAATACACGAGAAAAGCTTTGTGCATAAAAAGCGGCAAACATTTGCACAAGTATTGCTCCGCCTCTTAAAAGTGAAACAAAAAATCCTACCAATACAGAACTAGAGCTGAAATGATGCACTATAAGCGGAAGTATCGTAGAAGGTTCGGCTATGGCAGTACCGATTCCTAGAAAAAAACCGTGACATACATTTTTAATGTGATTGCTTGTTTTATCTATAAGAGTTTTTTTACCCAATTTGCATCCTTTAAAGGATGGAATTATATCGAAAAAAACTTTAGGAAAAAAGCTTTTATAACATTTAGTCTATATGACTAAAGAAAATTTATTTTAATTTTTTATATTTTTTTATATAAAATACTTGACAAGTACACACTCAATGTTGTATAATTGCATCAGCAATTGAAAGTAGTGAGTGCTAAGTCGGAAGTGAAGCAGAAAAAAAGGAGACAGTCAGATGAGCAAAAAAGATATCATCTTAAACAGTGTTATAAGAGAGTATCTTAAAAAAAATGCTCCTATAGGCTCAACTGAGCTCAAAAACAAGCTTGAGCTTGATATGTCTGCTTCTACTATAAGAGTATATTTTAAAAAACTTTCTTATGAAGGCATCTTGATGCAGCTTCATACAAGCAGTGGTAGAATCCCGACATGGATAGCACTTAAAAGATACTGGAAAGAGCAGTTTGATGAAATAGACGAAATTAAAGTAAGCAGTGTTGATGAGCTTAGAAACTGGGTAAGAGAGTTTGATATATACTGTATGTTGCAGTTAAAAGATGATCTAAAGCTCAGTGAGATAATAAATGTAGAAGATAGGTTCTTGTTGATTGTGTTTGAAGATAAAAGTGTAGTCTTGAAATACAATGAAAAAATAGAAAAATTTTTAAAATCTTTGATAGGTTATGATATAGAAAAAGTAAAAGAGATATCTATCAATGTGGGACTTTATGAACTTAAAAGAAAGATAGAGCATCTTTTGATGGATAATATAGTTTTAAAAGAGAAAGAGGAAGTCCTGTATGATATGGCAAAAAGTTCAGGATTTTATCAAAATATAAAAAGCTTTATGAACTCATCTTTGTTTGAACATTTGCAAAATGGAGTATATTTTGAAGAGCTAGTACCTCAAGGGTATATGGCTATCAAGTACACTACAACAGTTGATAAAAAAGAGGCAAATCTATTTTGCCTCGGTAAGGCAAATAAGGATTATAAAGAGTTCATAAGAGCTATAGCTTAAGGAGGTAATATGGGCAGAAAAAAAGAAAATGAAACAAAAGAAAATGAAGAGATAAAGAAGGATGAAAGCCAAGAAGAGAGTGATTGTTCTTCTTTAGAAGAGAAGATAGAAGAGCTAGAAGAAAAAAACAAAGAGCTTGAAGAGAAATATCTAAGAGCTGTTGCTGATTTTGACAATATGAAAAAAAGGCTCGAAAGAGAAAAAATGCAAGCGGTAAGCTATGCAAACGAAGAATTTGCAAGAGACTTGCTGCCTGTTATTGATTCGATGGATTTTGCGGCCGAATCGGCTGAAAAGATTGAAGACAACGGTAGCGAATATGTCAAAAAGATAGAGGAGGGGATTGCGTTAACTATTGAACAGTTTAAAAAAGTTATGCAAAAGCATGGTATCGAGCTAATTGATACTAAAGAGGGTTTTAACCCACACTTTCATGATGCGGTAATGCAGGTAGAAAGTGAAGAGCATGAAGAGGGTGAGATAGTTCAACTTCTTCAAAAAGGTTACAAGATAAAAGACAGGGTCTTAAGACCCGCTATGGTTTCCATAGCAAAATAAAAATAAAATCAATAAAAAGGATGAAAAATGAGTAAAGTAATTGGAATAGACTTAGGAACAACAAACTCTTGTGTTGCGGTTTATGAAAGAGGCGAGAGTAAAGTAATAGCAAATAAAGAGGGTAAAAACACAACTCCTTCAGTTGTTGCTTTTACCGACAAAGGTGAAGTTTTAGTAGGAGATCCTGCTAAAAGACAAGCTGTTACAAACCCTAAAAAGACTATATATTCTATAAAAAGAATTATGGGTTTGATGTGCAATGAAGATAAGGCAAAAGAGGCTAAAAAAAGACTTCCTTATGAAGTTATAGATAGAAACGGAGCATGTGCTATAGATGTTGACGGCAAGGTGTACACCCCTCAAGAGATAAGTGCAAAGATACTTATGAAGTTAAAAGAGGATGCAGAAGCATTTTTGGGAGATAAAGTAACCGATGCAGTTATTACGGTACCTGCATATTTTAACGACTCTCAAAGAAAAGCTACAAAAGAGGCAGGAACTATTGCCGGACTAAATGTGCTCAGAATTATAAACGAGCCAACTTCAGCAGCATTGGCTTACGGACTAGATAAGAAAAATGCTGAAAAGATAGTAGTTTATGACTTGGGCGGTGGTACATTTGATGTTACCGTGCTTGAAACAGGAGACAATGTTGTAGAAGTTTTAGCTACAGGCGGTAATGCATTTTTAGGTGGTGATGACTTTGACAACAGGATCATAGACTGGGCTTGTGAAGAGTTTAAAAAAGAGAGCGGAATTGATCTAAAACAAGATGTAATGGCTCTTCAAAGACTAAAAGAAGCAGCTGAAAATGCAAAAAAAGAGCTTTCAACAGCAACCGAAACAGAGATAAACCTACCGTTTATCACTGCAGATGCGACAGGTC
>JALVWW010000136.1 GCA_027023175.1 Campylobacterales bacterium | reverse complement strand
AAGTGAATAAAGCCCCATAAGATCATCTTGCGTATAGTTTCTTAAATATGCCTTAAGCAAAGTATCGACTTTGATCCTAAATCCATCCTTAACATTCCAAAAGAGATCATTTGAAAAAAGCTTTTTAACTTTCCTTAAGATTTTATCAAACTCCGACAAATAGGATACTCCATTGCTATTTTATAAGATAAATTATAACGAAAAAGTTTCGTTAACGCAATGTTTCTTAACCTCTTAAGTTTTTATATAAATATCTTTTCATTCCTGATGGCAACAGGAAAAGCACAAAGTGCGCCATAGCATATAGATAGCCTTTAATACCGAAGCCAAATCTTCGTGTAGCATAGATCTTAAGCTTCATCACCTCTAAAGCTCTTGCAAAATCTTTTCGTCTCTCAAAAAAAGCGTTACTCGTCCTCACATAAACCAACACTTCAGGCAAACAGTGAAGTCTCACCCCTTTCTCGAAGGCACGGATCCAAAGATCGTAATCTTCATTTCTTTTCTCAGTATCGTAAAAAGATATTTTATCAAAAAAGCTATTTCTGAAACATATTGTAACATGTGCCAATGGATTTCTCTTGGCTAAATTCCACTTCAGCTCTTCACTTGTCTCACCGTATCGGACAATTTGCCTTTCACCGGTATCGACATTAAACTCCTCGATCCAACCGCCGACAGCTATGATATCGGGATGGTTTTCTAAAAAATTTATCTGCTTCTTTATACGATCAGGTGCACTTATATCATCTGCATCCATTCGTGCAATATATGTATATTTAGGCAACACTACTTCCAAAAGCTCATTGAGGCTATATGCAAGTCCTCTGTTTTCCTCTCTTTTTCCAAGATAGGTAATGCGTCCCTCGTGTAATTCTTGATCTAAAAAGCTCTCTATTTCTTGAGGCACAATGCCGTCAAGTTGGATAAAGATATCAGCTTTCATCGTTTGGTTATAGAGACTCTCAAGCGCCTCTTTGAGCTGGGGAATCGTATCGTTTTTGTAAACGGAGATGATGATACAGACATTACTCACGGAATTTTTTTCTCACTTCATATTCACATTTTTGATTTGTATAAATAGCAA
Organism: Campylobacterales bacterium; assembly: GCA_027023175.1. Taxonomy (GTDB): domain Bacteria; phylum Campylobacterota; class Campylobacteria; order Campylobacterales; family JALSKU01; genus JALSKU01. The sequence goes on along the minus strand of JALVWW010000136.1, from coordinate 10,441 downwards.
CACTATGCTTTAAACGATCTTTTTTATCCGGCAGTTGCATAAAGTCACTACCATAAAGATCCTCCAAATGTTTCTTGTACTGTTTAGGTACCGGAAAAACTTTTGTCGCAAACTTTAACTCCTTTAATGGAAAAATATCATCTTTATTCATCTGTATATCCCATGACATTCCCTCAGCGCCTAAAACTGCTAAACTATGCTCTTGATGATGAAAACGATTGAGGTATTTGATAAACCATTTTGCTAATAAATCAATTTTTACATAGCGATTCGCAAAGAGCTTGGAGATATAAAGAATATTTTTATACTGATTTTTTTTTGAGTGTGAGATAAAATTAATTGGATAAATATCGATAAAGATACCTTGATGATACTTAATATTTTTACCCTCTTCCCATGCATCGATATAAGTTGAATTTCTATCTCTTAACTTAGCATAATGTACCGGTGAAAAAGGATCGCTCTCTTTAGTTTGTAAAAAGAGAAAATCAGGTAACTCTTCTTGTGCTATAGCAAGAAATCGCTGATAATCATCTCTAGGCATACAAACATCTATATCATCATCCCACGGAATAAATCCTTGATGTCTAACAGCACCTAGAAGTGTTCCATATCCTAGCCAATATGTGAGTTTATGTTTTTGGCAAAAGAGATCAAATTCAATAAGTATTTCAAGCATTACTTTTTTAGCCTCTTTTTGCATCTAACACCTTTTTCACTCTTTGTAAAAATGATTTAGCAATAACTGCTCGATCAAAAGTATTGATATATGTTTCATTTGCTCTCACAAGAAAATTTTGTTTCAATATAGCTTTTATATCATGGTAGAGTGCTTTGTCATCCCAGCCATAAGCTCTTCCTAATCCACTCTTTGTCACTAGTTCACCTGTAAAAAACCTATCTGTAACACCGATCGCAAAAATGGGCTTTTTAAAATAGATATACTCATATACCTTAGCCGGGATCATACCTTGTGCACTTAACGATGCTTCATCAACATTGTCCAATAAGAGTAAGATATCTGCATCTCTTTGAGCTCTTAGTGCATCCTCCTTGCTTAATATACCACCCTCTTTGACCAAAGACTTGACATCATACTGTTTAATCAACTCTCCCAAATTGGCATTATCACCATAAAAAATCACTTCTAATGTACGGGACAATGTACGCTCTTCTTTCATAAGGCGTTGCACCGCCTCAAAAAGAGGTCTCGGATCTCTTACATTTTGATAAATAGTACCTACATGTACAATGCGAACTTTACCATCCCGGTCAAAAAACGGTTCTGGATCAATACCGGAGAGATACTCACTGTCGTAGCCATTTGTAAAAACCTCAATATCCCGTTTATGAAGCATTTGCAATGCTTCAGCAAACGCCGGTGAAGTTGTGGTTATCATATCTGAATATGATACTAATCTCCTCTCTTTTTTGGTTTGGAAATACTTTACAACAGGGTGCATTTTTAAGATATGGTTTTGTGTCCACAAATCCCGATAATCACAAATCCAAAAAAGTCTTGGATCATACCGCTTAAGCCAATAGCCAACTTTCAAAGAGGCTTGGGGCGTAAATGATGTAAAAACAACATCATACTCTTTTCGTTGCAACTCTCTTTTGCATGCTCTAAAAACAGCCTTTTCCCATAAAAAATTAACATCAAAACTATTGCCAATCATATTGTAACGAATTTTACGAATCCATTTTTTTAAACTATTATTACTACGAACATTAGTGGCATTTTTAGTTTTAGAATCTGTTTTATTATTATCACTGAAAAATCTGAATTTTGTAAGATATTCAACTTCAATCACATTTGCCGATTTAAAATAGGTATCCTCAGGGAAAAAATCTAAATTTCCAACAAGAAAAGAGTGTTTTTTTGGCGTTATTATGGTGATATCGGCTCCTAATTTATACCAATACTTTGCAAATCCATATATCCTTGAAACAGCCATACCACTCATAGGAGGAAACTGTAAAACTACCATTAATATTTTCACTACTTATTCCTCAGCTATTTTTGTAAGCAGTTTATATACATTTTCAAACTGATTGGAAAAATTCCAAAGATCTTTTTTATCTTTGATGTTCTTTTTTATTTTATCCAAAAATTGTCTATCTTTCATTTTTTCGTAAGCATTAATTAACGCTTTTGTATCCTCAAAATCCACCGCAATACCAAAACCGTTTTGATTGATAATATCCCTTGCATCACCCGCTGGCAATGCCCCAAGTATAGGCAAACAGAGATTGATATATTCATATATCTTAGAAGGCACACAAGCCCCAAAATATCTATCCTTAAGTGAGACAAAACCAATATCAACCTCTTTTTGCATAAACTCCAACAGTTTTGCATGAAGCATATAATCCATCAGAACAACTCTTGGATCATCAACACTTTTAAGTGGTTGATATGCTTTTGTATTGCCAATGAAGTATAACTTTATATTTGCATCGTACGCTAAAACAGAGAGTAATTTTTCAGGACTTTGGGCATCACTCATGGTACCAACATACGCTATTGTGATGCTTTCTTGTCGTTTTTTTTCTTTACATAAAATTTTCTCAATATATCCAAAATAAGAAACTGAAATCTTGGAAACCAAATCTGGATACTTCTCTAATAGTGCTTGTTTGTAGCTTTTAGAAGAGGTGATAATGTGATCTAACTTTCGTATATATTTTGCCTCCGTTTTTTCACGACTGACATGAAAACGATATTGAAGTTTATAGCCATGCACCAAAGAGTAGACAAGTGGATCATGAAAATTTGCAACAATTTTAGTACCCTTTTCTTCTTTAAACATCGTTGCGAGCTTTATCATACCAAGTTCTCCCCCACTTGTTGCAAAAATAATATCCTCTTTTTTCACCTGATCCTTTAGATATAAAAAAGCCTCTTTGACCCATCTATCAAGATAATCTTCATAAACCCCTATTATCTCTAATAGGGTAGCAAACTTATGGTTTTGCCTAAAAGGAATTTTGATCATTCCATTTTCTTCAATATAGTTATCATCTTGATACTCTGGCATCACAATAACAACATCGTATCCCATTTTTTGAAAATACTCAACCTGAGCTTTTCGTATCTGGCCACCTCCTGTTTTTTGATAAGGATAAAGAGAACGGGTCAAAAACCACAGTTTCATAGTTTACCTTCTTGCAAAAATATTTTTCTTTCTTGATAATATGTAACCACAAAAATAAAAATCATACTAAATACAAAGGCATATAACGAAGCAAACTTTAACATAAACAGAAAACGAAATATCAAAAAGAAGAAGAGAAACGCAAATAGTGCTGCTGTGTCAATCGCAATGAGAATCTTATAAGAGCCCGTTGCTTTTATAAACGATGAGGAAAAGTTTGTATACATTACAAAAGGCAATCCAACAATTAAGATATTTAACATTTTATAACTATTTATATAGGTATCGGGAAACATAAAATCAATAATGTATTTTGCACTAAACCAACACGCCAAAATCAACAAAAAAGAAAAGGGTATCAGTAACTTGATAAATTTCCTTTTTAAAACAAGTATCCCATCTAAATCATGTTTTTTCAATTTATCGGAGAGTTCAGGAAACAAAAACCGACCCAATGGCCATGAAAATATAGCAACAAGTGCAAAATAGAGACTCCTTGCCACAACTTGAAAATTTGCCAATTCTTCCATCTCTTGCATATGGAGCATGACAAGAACAGGGGCAAAAAGTAGTAATCCATATAAAAAATAACTGCTACTTGCCATAAAAGTTAAAGTGATAAACTTCCTTTTTGTATCATCTAAAAAATTAGGTAGTTTCATAGAAAAAATTTCAGAAATTCTGCTATTACCAAAAATAGCCTCTCTATGCCATATTAAATAAAAAAACAAAATCACATTTGCAACAATAGTAGCTAAAATCAATGTTCTATAAGACGCATCAAAATTAAAAACCATATAAAAAAGAAAAACAGTAACAATAATCAGCACAGATTTTAACATATCATACACAGAGATGATTTTATACGCTTTTTGCACCAAAAGAAGATAACCAAAGTAGGCTACAATGTTCATCAACAAAAATAAAATCGAGATATAAATCCAAGAGATTTGCAATTGACCTATTTTTGAAACTAGGTAAAAGTTTGCAATCAACGGTATTATCATAAAGGCAATAACCAAAACGATATAAGAAAAAAGTGTTGTAAAAAGCTGAAGAATTTTTGTTTTATCTTCACTTTTAAAATACAATGTCACCAAAGCATCCTTATACCCGGCAAACACTCTTGTTAAAAGTGAAAAAGAATCAATAATCGTATAATAGGCTACCAAATTGAACTGCGAAAAATGCTTCGCCAAAAATATTTTAAATGCAAAATTTACAACCATAATAACTATAGTTACAGAAGAGTTTAGTAAGAGTGCGAACTTTAGCATACTAATTTTTTATTCTTTGATAGACTTTTTTTATAGACTCCGCCACAATGTCAGCAAGTGATTTTGATCTTTGAGGAGAGAAAAACACAGAGAGTATCCGTGCTATTGGACGAGAAATATATCTTTGATAAGGATTGTAAAAATCTTTAATTTCTACTCTCCAACTTTTACCATATTGAAAAGAGAGATACTCTTCAATAGGATTTGGAACCAAAAAAGATTCACCTAAAAAGGTTATGGGTTCAAGACTTTCTATAAAAGGTGCTTTTATACGATTTACTTTCATATTATCATATGTGTAATATCGACCTATTTTTGAAAAAATACCAAATTCGATAGGAATATGATTTTTTACAATACCTACACTTTCCTCAAGCTCACTGATTTTATAAACTTTATACCCATAGCTTTGTACTAACTCCTCTAAAACTTTTTGTAAAATTGTTGTATCTTTTTTATAAATACCCAAATCAATATCATAATCATGAAAAATAAAATTTTTATCTCTATAAGCACCTAAAGCAGTTCCATATATTAAAAAAAATGGTAGTTTATATTTATCACAAACCATTTTTACTTCTAATAGCAATTCCTTAGCTTTTGTTATATCAAACTGAACATCCCACTCTTTTTCAATCTCTACATCATAATAGATATTGCCAAATGGCGTTTTTTTCAAAACAATCTCTCTATGATCAAAAAACTGATTTATCACTATCTATCTCGCTCTTCAAAATTTTCTTCATCTATCCTCTTTGCTTTCTGATACCCTTCAAAAGCCCTCTTAATCCAAAAACCGTTCAAAATCAATGCATGAACAACAAACGCCCAAAAAATAAAATCTATACCATGCTCTTTACCCCAAAAGAAAAAGAGTACACCCCAAAGCAGTAGTTCATTTTTCCATACCGCCACGGTGTATAAAAAGTTTCTCACCCCTCTTTTAAACCCTACACCAAAAATCTGTGCAAACTCTTCACTGTCATGGTCTATATTATGTAACTCTTTTGTTTGACATATTTTATCTCTGTGAAAAAAGAGATAAAATTCCCTATCCATACTTTGTGCTACTGTCACGATGATAAACATCCAAATATAGAGCATATCTCCTGTCGCATGATAAGCTCCATATGCAATTGAGAGTCCCAAAAGACCATATGAAGTAGAAAAAAGCCCGTCAAAAAGGTATTCATAAAAAGCACCTCTTTTGCTGGTCTGATTTTTATACCGAGCATACATTCCATCTACACTATCAAGTATTTCATGTACCTGAAACACAAAAAAACCTGCTATAAAACCAAAAGATGTTCCTTGTGCAAAAAGAATGAGAGAGATGATATTTAAGATGACTCTAAAGAGTGTAATTTGATTGGCTGTGATGTTAGTATTCCACAACAATCGCACAATTTCCAAAGCCAAAGGGCGGTGAAAATAGGCAGTATAGACATCTTCTTGTCTAAATCTTTTTCTTTCGGGTTTTGTGTTTCTTTGTTCCATCAGCTCTTTTTTTCCATAATCACATTAAATCTAAATTGTGAATTATTGTACTTCTCAAAATTTTGATCCCAAATTTCTATCGTTAGATTATTTTCTTTGGCAATTTTTCTAAAAAAGTCTTTACTATAAAAAAGATGCTCTAATCCTCTATATTTTTCCTCATATTCCTCTTTACTCATCGTTTTCGTTCTGGTTTTATGATACACATCCTGTTTTGACCGATCATTAATATCAAAAATTGCAATCTTTTTTGTTGCTTTTTGGAGCATTTTTAAGATAACCTTTCTGGCATACTCCAAATCTTTAAAATAAAAAAAGACACTATGACTCAATACAATGTCATATTTTTGCTCAATATCTATTTCTAAAGCTTCCATAGCACTAAAATCACCATCTCTCATAACAGTTCCTGCAAGTTCAATCAACACAGAAGAGTAATCCAATCCACCGACTCTATGATTTTGAAGATATAAAGGATAAATAAACGCCCCACTGCCACACCCTACATCATAGATAGTATCATCCCTTTGCATCTCTAACTTATCGTACAAACTTTTGGTATATTTTAGCCAGTCACCTACTTCAAAATTTCCAGTAGGACTATCAAATCCATCGGCTTTGATCAACATTTCTAAAATAATTTTTTCGACTCTCTCATTTTTATTCCAAATTTTTTTCCAATTATTCATATTAACTCTTTAAGTGCATTGATCAAGACATCATTATCTTTTTCATCCCTAACTGCAATGCGAATAGACTCTTTATCCTCAAAACCAATCTTTCCAGACAAATCTTTGATATATATATTGTATCTCTCCAGCAATATTTCACAAAGCTCCGTTGCGGAAAAAGGCTCTTTGACATGGGCTAAAAAGTAGTTGGCCTGAGAGTAAATTACATCCAGATAAGGAATTTCCCGTAACTGTACATACAGTTTATCTCTTTGAGAAGAGATTTGTTTACATGCTTTTTTATAATCATCTTTATATTTTCCAAATATCTGTAGAAAAAACTCCCCAAAAGAGTTGATATTCCAAATAGTAAGCTTTTCTCTTAATCCTTCTATTATGACCTTATCAGAGGATGCTACAACCCCTAGACGAATACCTGGTACACCATAACTTTTAGAGATACTTTTGACAACAATGAGATTCGGATATGAATCAAGTATCTCTTGCGTTATCATACTTTCTGCATCCCCGCGGGTAGAAAAATCGACAAAAGATTCATCCAAAATAAACTTTTTATCAATTTGCAGAAGTTTATCCGCCAGTTTTATAAGTTGCTCTTTCGGAATAAAATTACCACTTGGATTATCAGGATTGACAAGCAACAAATTATCACACTTGTTTGCCAGTGTCAGCATTTCATCTATTTCATAGGAAAATGTACTGTTTTCAGGAATAAATTGCACTATTCTCTCATATCCTATACTTTCAGGATACTCATTAAAAGTAGGAAATGCTAAACCAAATGTTCCCTCTATTACCTTACCAAGACTACGAATAATTTCAGCTGCACCATTACCTACAATGATATTTTCCGCTTCTATACCAAACATTTTTCCTGCAAGAAGTCTTTGTGTCTCTTGCCCAGATGGATACTGGGATAGTAAATCATAAAAATATGCTTTCATCTCTTCTCGCATCTTTTCAGGAGGAAAATATGGATTTACCAAGTAACAAAAATCTTTAACATACGGAAATCGCCAATAACCTCCATATCTTTTTTGCATCAATTCAAACTTTATTTTTGGTGTTGGGGCAAAAATAATTTCTGCATTTGCCTTATCCTGCACATCATCGATCTCGTACCACTTTTGTCCATCAAGTCTTAGTGCCTTAAGTTCAATATCACCCAGAATTGTCAAAACCCTAAGCACTGATTCATAGTACTCATTTTCTCCCATCGCTTTTGAGTAAGCTTCTAAAAAAGGAATATAGACTTTTTGAGAAAATGATTTGGAAAATTTATAGATATTCACTGTTTTATAATAATCTTCAACATCTTGAAAACGAAACAGCTTTTTGGGAAAAAAGTTTAAAATATTATCATTTTCATCTAGTACAGCAGATGTACCATCCATCCATGCCTGATACTTATCGACTACAGCAAGTGAAGGTCTTTTATCTTCAACTAACTTTTGTAAAATTTCCTCTTCAAACATCAAATCGCTCTCAAGCAAGATCGTATCATCTTGCGCTAATTTATCTCTTGCCAAATAGAGCGAGTAGATATTGTTCGTTTTAGCATAGATTGGATTTTCGATATACTCAATTTTAACATCTTTATAACTATCGCCAAGATAACGCATAAGATTCTCTTTTTTATATCCTACAACCAAAACCAGCTTTTTAATACCTGTATTATGCAACATGTCCAACACATATTCGATAAGTTTTTTTCCGTTAACTTCAAGCATACATTTTGTATTTTCTTTAGTATATTTTCCCAGCCTGTTTCCCATACCGGCTGCAAGTATCAGTGCTTGCATAAAAATCCTTTGTTATTGTTTTTTACATATAAATATATTAAATTTATTCATTCCATTGATCCTACCAACACTACTTTTCACAGGTATTATTTTTTCTACTACAAAACCGTTCTTCGATAAAATATTTTGCCAATTGTCAAATGTATACCACTTTTCCCGAAAAGGACTGTCAAAAGGATACATCCATTTACCGTTATACTCATAAAACGGCTTTAGTAGCCCCATAAAAGAGTGCGGATCTCTGTCACAAATAACAAAATAACCATTATTTTTCAAATGTGTATGGATATTTTCTAATGCTTTATCTAAATATTTTACATGCTGCATCACTTCTATTGCATATATCAAATCAACCTTGTCAGGATACTCAAAAGCATAAACATCTCCCTGTTTGACATCATTGCCATTATGAAAAACAGGATCAACTCCAAAAAATAGTTTAGAAGGAAATAGTTTTTGAAAATATCTGATATATTTTCCCTCACCACATCCTAGATCCAAGATTGTACCAGCTTGTTCAACATAGGGTATTAAATACTTGATGTATTGTTCACCTGTATTACTAAACTCATCTGTAATAACATGAGTATGAAATCTAAAACACTCCCCTATCCACTCATTGCTCTGTGTAATCAAATCCTCTTCATACTCAGAGTACGACACCATCGCATCAATAAAAAATTTAACACCCCAGTTTACTGCACTAAATGGTGCATACACTCCCCAAAAAGGCACAGAGCCAGGGAGAGAACCTTTTAGGTTTTCTCCCTCTTTAAATTGTTTAGATTTTAGATAATAAAGCGATTTTTTTGCACATACTAAATAATCTTCATCTTTCGTTATCTTATAAAGTTTAAATGCAAGATTTGCCCACTGCGCAAGACCGGTCATACACCTTTGAGGATTTACACATGTGAATGATGTATCATATTGTGAACATAAAAGCAAATCTCTAGTACTATTTATCTCTTTTAATTTATCCGCATTTTTCAACAGCGCTTTAAGAATATTTTCATCTTTTGTCAAATGATAATAATCATACAAGCCTTCCAACACATAAATCATAGCATGCAACAATGGCTTTTCACCCTCTACAAACTCTAATCTATCAAAAAATCCATTCTCTTTCTGATTTTGCAATACCCATGCGATATGTTTGGAAGCAGCATCCTGATAGATTTTGTTCTCACATATGAGTCCAGCTTTATATAGTATAGAGGAAACTCTTGAATAGTAGGTATGAGCCATATTTTGATAACCGTATCGACTCCAACTCCCATCTTTATCCTGAACACTACACAACCACGAAGATGCATTATTGATAGCTTCATAATATCTTTCTTTTTCACTTATTGATAGTGTAGGTTCTTCATATAACGCTATCAAACCATATAAAACTTGCCCTGTATCAAACACAAGCTCAATGCCATTGTCAATATCAGAAAAGGAGCCATTATCATTTTGAATGTCAAGTAGCCATTTACCAGCTTTTTTTGCAGAATCAAGATATCTTTTATCTCCTATTTTCTCATACACATTTAGCAGTGTAGGAATAATATACCCGGTTGTCTCTATATAGCTTTTATCCCAGCCATCTTTTTGAAGATAATAACCACGAGAATATCCATCATCTTCACCAAATTTTTGTGCTTGCAATAGCCAATCAGCTGCAAGTATTATATGTGCATCATTTTCAACTACTTCTTCATTTCTCATTGATTTCAGAAAAACTAAAAACTGATTAGGATGCTTTAAAACAGCTAGTGAAAAAGATTTAAATTTTGATAATTTTTTTTTCAAGGAAACCTACTAAGTTGTAATTTTTTAAAAAAATTAAGTATAATACATTATATTCGATTGATTATAAGATTCAGCTAAATAGTTTTATTTTTACTCGATATACTCCCCTCCAACACATCCAAAAACGCATCCCTCCGCATCTCCACCGCTCCCATTCTTTTTAGATGGTCCGACGGCACTTGACAATCAATCAATTCATAGCCGTTCTCAAGACA
>JALVWW010000135.1 GCA_027023175.1 Campylobacterales bacterium | reverse complement strand
AAACTGACAGAATAGTAAAAGAGATGGAAGACGAGATTGAATTTAATAAAAACAGATATCTCTACTCTTCAAGAGAATTTAAAAAAATCAGAGTAAAATATTACACTGATGAAACATATAAATGGGAAAACAGAATGATTGAAAGGAACAGTTTATGAAACAATTTTTTGAACTGGAAGCAGGATATCTTATAATAGCTCTTTTTTTTATAGTGATAACTTACATAGTAACAACCAGAAGTTTTATGCCAAAAGGTACTCTAAAAAAAGGTATGATGTTGGTAGTGCCGGTTATGTTTTTTTTTATCGGTTTTCACTATTATATAACTACACAGAGAATGGCTAAAGTAAAAATTGCTTTTTTAAACGGTAAAACAATACTTTGCGAAAATAGAGAAACTTTTAAAGGACCCGGCAGTATCATTATCAAAAAATCTGCCGGCTGGATGCTGAATAACGGAATATTTTCAAAACCTAACCGAAATAGAAAATTTCACAGTGCAAGGTGTGTAGTGGATATCGTAAAAAATTGACAAAGAGGCAAAAGTGACCAACAGCAATATAGTTGAAAAACTAAAAAATATTCCACTTTTTTATTCATTGAACAATGACGAAATGGAACTTCTTGCATCAATATCCAAGGTCGAACTCTATCCAAAAGGTCATACTATATTTTATGAAAAAGAGAAGCTTGATTATATATATTTTTTGGTAAAAGGAACAGTAAAGCTGTATAAAGTGGACAGATTTGATAGTGAAATATTTTTAAACAGGCTCGAAGAAAATTCATTTATTTACACTGTATCAAATCTTTGTGTAGAAAATGACCCTCTCGGCGTATTTTACAGCGTAGAAGCATTGGATGAGTGTCAAATACTCTTAATAGAAGTCAAAAAATTTAAATCACTTTTTTTAACAAAGCCTGAAATTATGAAAGGTATATTGCAAGAATCATATCAGTCAATTTTACAGTTGCAGTATATTTTAAACAGGGATATAGTGTACGACGGTATGGCAAAAGTTGCTTATAAAATTTCCAACGAGATAGATACATTTAACAATATGAAAAAACATGAAGTAGCATACTGTTTACATCTGCAACCTGAGACACTTTCTCGGATACTTAAAAAAATGGTAAGAACAGGTCTTATTGAGATGCAAAACGGTAAAGTAAAAGTTAAGAATATAGAAGAATTAAAAAATATATATGAATGAGGATGTAAAAATATGTTGACAAAAATAAGTAGTAAAATACATTTTATTGGTGGCATGCTTTCACTCATAGTGATAACAAATATAGTTTTAACTATTTATTTAAACAAAAAACAAGAGGGTGATTCGTATATCATCAATATTGCCGGTCGTCAAAGAATGCTTTCACAAAAAATAACCAAAGAGATATTTTATATAAAAAGTTCTGAAAATTTTGACTTTCAAAATTTAAATGAAGATATAGAAGCCTTTGAAAAAAATCTTTACATATTGATTGAAGGCAATAAAAAGCTTGGAGTTTATAAGCCGCCAAATAAAGATATCAAAAATAAATTAGACCTTGTGCTTGCACTTTGGAAACCTTTTAAAGAAAAGATTTTACAGTTGGAAAAGGATATAAAAGGTGTAAAAAAAGACAAAGAAGTAATGATGAATAAATTTGACGATATTCTAAAAATATCCGACAAAGTTGTAAAAAAGATGGTTAAATATAAACTCCCGGGCTCTTATATAGACCTCTCAGGAAGACAGAGAATGCTTTCTCAAAGAATGGGGCTTTATCTTGTCAGATATATTGATACCTTTTCACAAAGTTACTACTATACATATTATAAAGCCATGAAAATGTATGATAGAACCATCCAATCTTTTATAAATGATAAAACAGTTAAAGAAAAAAAAGAGTTGTATAAAAGTGTATCGAGCAACTATGAGTATTGGAAGAAATTCAAACTTTATATAAATAATTTAATAGCAAAAGAGACAAAAATTGATATAAATATGACTTATATACACAACAATAATACAAAATTGCTAAAAACTATGGATGAAGCTGTATGGCTTTATACAGACTACAGTCGAGAAAAAACAAACTTTATCAAAAACTTCCTTTATATATCCGGTGTTTTGGCACTGTTTATCATATTCTTTACCTATTTTACTGCAAGAGCTCTAGAGAGACATATGGAGAATTTTGTAAAGCGAGCTAGAGAGCTTTCCACTATAGATCCTGTCACACAAAATACTCCTTTAATGGTTGATATGTGTGGCGAAGATGAGCTAAAAGAGGCCTCAAACCATATTAATAAATTTGCTGATAGAGTCAAGAGTGCTTTTGAGCACTCAAGTGAGGCTCTAAAGAGAGCTGAGTTTGCAGCTAAAGAGTTGCAAAATATTGCAGACAATATTGAAGTAGCTCTTGATGAGCTTGGTGTAAAAGAGAGAGATAATTTTGGAAAAAATATAGATGATACTGAAGATATAGCTATAGAGTCAGCTGAAAACCTTATACAGGTATCTAAAATGATTCAAAAACTCAAAAACAATCTTTCAGAAATTATTAATTCATACCAAGAAAAATAAAATAACCTCTTGACTTAAGTCATAGAAAAAAATATCCCTTAAGTGATAAAATGTGTCATTCAAATTTCAAAAAGGAGAGAATATGGCACTTTCAAGAAGGGATTTTCTTAAAAGTTCAGCCGCAGCCAGTGCTGCAGCAGCAATTGGTATGAATATACCAAG
>JALVWW010000134.1 GCA_027023175.1 Campylobacterales bacterium | reverse complement strand
ATGTTTGAAACAAAAACCTTTATGTCCATTCCTGCTGACCTTCCTACCGGTGTTTCAAAAAGAGCTTATCTTACGGTAACGGGAATTGCAAAGACATTTCATATAAAAAGGCTTAAAGAGAAGCTTATATAAAAGCATAGAGCCTTTGGCTCAGGAGTAAAGGAGTAAAGGAGAAAAGGAGAAAAGAGGTTTAGAGCTTGTCAAAGTCCAAGCTTTTATCTTTTTTCTTTACCCCTTTACCCCTATCCAACTTTACTCCTATCCCAAGGAGGATTTACATGAAAAAGATTACTAAAGAAATCATTGAAAAGATTGAGGGAGAGGCTCAACTGGAGCTTGAGTGGGAAGAGGGTAGAGTTACAGGTAGTAAAGTCAAATTTTTTAGCTACAGAGGGATGGAGGAGATCATTGCGGGCAGAGATCCCTTGGATGCTCTGGTGCTTACTCCTAGAGTTTGCGGGATATGTGGACATGCACAACTTATGGCTACTGTTCATGCTCTTGAAGATGTATATAAAAACTGTGGTGTAAAACTTGAACTTAGTGATAAAGCTAAAAAGCTTAGAGATATAACGCTTGATTGTGAAATCATACAAAATCATTTAAAGTGGTACTTTTTTATAATTTTACCGATACTTTATAGGATAGACGGTAGAGTTTTCCCGAAAGAAAAAGCCTTTAAAGCACTAAATGCAGCAGTTGCTGCAAATAAAATCATAGCGACATTTGCGGGACAATGGCCACATAACTCCTATATGATACCCGGAGGTGTAGTGTGTGATCCTACCTATGTAGAAATTTTCCAGGCAAAAAGTTATATCAATGAAATCATATCATTTTTTGAAGAAGAGATACTTAAGAGTGACATAGAGAGTATCGTTCATATAAAAAATATAAGAACCATACTAAAATATGAGGGTTTTTTAAAAGAGAGCATAGAGTTGATACAGACTCATGAACTTTCTCATCTTGGACAATCTCATGATAGATTTATAGCTTTTGGCGAAAACTCTATCTTTGAAAAGGGAAAAGCTATAAGAACTGCAAAAAAAGGAGTAAATCCAAGATATATAAAAGAGGAGAGTTTGGATTTTACCTATGCAAAAAATGTAACATATAATGATAGATTTTACGAGGTGGGACCTCTTGCGAGGGCTATGGTAGCAGCCAATCCTTTGGCAAAAAGTTTACATAGAGTTTACAAAGACTCAGTACTCAATAGAATTATTATGAAAGTTATGGAGATAGCATATCTCTCTTATCAGGTTCAAAATAGCTTAAATCATATCAATATAAATGAAAAATCTTTTATAAAACCAACCGTGAAGATAGAAAATCTTGAAGGAGAGGGTGATGGATTTGCCGAAGCGGCAAGAGGCTCTTTGTATCACTCCGTAAAAATAAAAAACGGTAAAATAAACTCATACAATATCATAACTCCGACTCAATGGAATTTGGGAAATAGTACCCAAAAAGATGAATTTTCAACTATACAACAAGCACTTTTGGGACTTAAAAGTGAAGATGAAGTAAGTCTCATCTTTAGAAGTTTTGATGAGTGCTCGGTTTGTACTACGCATTAAATTTCAAAATTGTAATAATGTTGAACTTTAGTTAGTATAATGATATAATACAATAAAAGACAATAAAGAGGTAAAAAATGACAATAGCGAAAATTGGAGTTCGGGATTTGGTTAGAAATTCAAATCAGCTAAAAGATTATGATTATGTTGAAATAGAAGATAAAAAAACCCATAAAATAAGGGGAATATTTATCTCAGGAAAAGTAGCTGCAGAATTCAAGAAATATTTAAAAGAAAAAAAAGAGAAACAAATTCAAGAAAAGATGGATGCTTTGGATAGTATAGTAAAATTTGCAAAATCTTCTCATAATCCATTTTTAAAAGAGTTTGACAAGAGTGATGTTAATATATTGCAAAAAGTTAAGGGAATATCTAAATGAAAGTATTTATTGATGCCAATATCCTGATAGATATTTTTAATGTAGATAGATCTTTGCATAAGTATAGTTTAGAAGCTTATAGATATTTGATAAAAAGCGAAAGTTCGATATATACAAGTTGTGACTTGATTACTACAATTTATTATATAGATTCCAAAAGAGATAAAAAACAAGCTCTTGCAAATATCCAAAATATAATCAAAACTCTAAATATAGTAGATTTTTCAAACAAAGAGATTGAAAATGTTTGTAAGATAATGAGCCAAAAGAAACAATATCAAGACTTAGAAGATACTTTGCAATATATTTTAGCAAAAAAGCAAAATTGTGATTTGATTATATCTAATGATAAAAAGTTTATTAGTGAAGATATTTTAATTTTGTCTTCAAAAGAGTTTTGTAAGATATATAAAATTTAAAGATACTCTTAAATCTTTCTATGCTTTTATTTATAGTATGATAAATATTATCTTTGGTGTTTTGATGAGCAATATTCATTGATACCGTATTTATTTGATAAAAGTCCTTCTTTTTTAATAATAACAAAAAAGTAATATATTTATAAATAATAAAAGTTATATAAAAATTTTACTATATAATTTAAAATTTAAACAAAATATAAGCCTGAATGAATTATCATTCTATAAATGAATGTTCAATAAGGAGGTAAAGATGCATAAAAGGGATGAGTCGCTAATGAAAACATTTAGCAAAAGACTTAAAAAACTTGAGAAATTGCCAAAGATCGATGAAAACAAGTCTATCTCAGCAGTTTTAGACGAAGAGGGTATAAGCAGAAGAGATT
>JALVWW010000133.1 GCA_027023175.1 Campylobacterales bacterium | reverse complement strand
GATAAAACCAGGAGAAGTGGTCTTTTGAGACCAAGTTTAGGATATAGTAGTGATGACGGGATATACTACAGACAGCCAATATATTTTGCTCCGTTTCAAAGCTGGGACTTTGAAATAGATCCGCAAATTCGTACCAATAGAGGACAGGGAGCTTATGCAACATTAAGATTTGCAGACTCCCCGTATTCTACCGGAAGTGTGACATTTGGTGATTTTAAAGAGAGTAGTGATTATGTTAAAAAGTACCAACTCAAAAATGATACACATTACGGGTATGAGATAAATTATAACAGAAGCAAACTCTTTAGCGGATTTTTTGGAGATGATGCACAAGATGGTCTTTTAATAGACTACAAATATTTAAATGATGTGGATTATTTAAATCTTCAAAAAGAAAAAAGTTATATAAGTTCAAGCCTTATAACATCAAAAATAAACTATTTTCTAAGGCAAGACAAGGACTATGTGGGACTTTACTTCAAGTATTTTAAAGATACAAGCAAAGTATCAAACGATGATACTTTGCAAACTTTACCCAAGTTGCAGTACCACAGGTTTACAGAACCTGTACTTTTGCAAAATTTACTATACTCGATAGATTATAAATTTAATAACTATTATAGAGAAACAGGTATTAATGCCAGACAAAATGAGATACTCTTTCCGGTAACTTTTACATTTCCTCTACTTGATGATTATCTCGATTTTTCAGTTTCTGAAAATGTTTATATGACATACATCAGTTATAGCAATGACTCTGTTTTTAGAAGCAGTGGACAGTTTATAAGCAACTATCATAAATTCTCATTAAGCAGTGACTTGACAAAGAGGTATAGTGACTTTATTCATACTATAGGTTTAAGTATTGACTATATAGTGCCAAGTTATGATGACAAAAAGGGGTATTTTGCCGACTTTATAACTCTAAACAAAGAGAAAAAAAGTATTAATTTTCAACTTGAAGAGTTTTTTTACAATGCCAATGGTAAACTTTTTTTGACTCACAGGCTTTCTCAATCATATCTGTTTGATGAGTATGATTATAAATATGGCGATTTGTTAAATGAATTGATATATAAATTTTCTAACAGATTGAGTTTAACAAATAATTTGACCTATTCTTATAAAAACAAAGAAGTTTCCGAGCTTCAAACAGGAGTAACTTACAAAGACCCTTTGTATAAAATCTCTTTACTTCATACATACAAGCATGGTAGTGATGTAGGAGATTCAAACTTAATAACGGCAAATGTATCTACAGGATATTTTAGTAAATATAACTATTTTGCCAATATTGACTATGATATCAAAAACGGATATACACAAAACTGGGAGCTTGGTATAGTCATGAAGAAAAAGTGCTGGGATTATCGTATAAGCTATAAAGAGCATACAACGCCGATACTGACAAGCAGCGGCTCAAACTCATACAAAAGAAGAGGAGTATATTTAACTGTCAATTTCACTCCTATTGGAGGTATCAGTTATAAATTTGAAAAAGATACAAGCCAGGATACAAATGGACAATAAAAACAATAAGCAAAACAGAGTTCAAATATTACAAAATGCATTAAAAGTATTGGAACTGCCTCAGTTTGTATCGCTAAAAGAGATAAAGATAAAATATTATGAACTTTCAAAAAAATATCATCCCGATATTTGTGAAGACAAAGATAAAATGAGTGAAATAAACAGTGCTTATGAAATATTGAAAAATTATATAGAAAACTACAGATACTCTTTTGATGAAGAGGAGATTTACAAACAATACCCGGAAAATTATCATGCAGATAGATTTAGATTTTAAATTACAAAATAGAGCAGATGCTACTATAAAATTTTTGGAAAATTTTTCTGATGAACTTTCTAGTGATAAAAAAAATTGGCTTTTTTGCGCACTTTCTTTAAATGCACTTCCTTTGGCAAACATACTTTCAAAAAGATTTGATATAAGTTATGATATATTGTTTAATGAAATTTTGTCGGCACCTCACAATGATGAGTGTGAAATAGCCATTATAGATGAGAATAGCGAACTAGTTATCCATGAAGAGTTGATAAAAAGTTTTGATATCAATTTGGATTATATATATTCACATTTAAATATGGCATACGAGGAGGAGATACTAAAGAGGATTAATAAGTTAAGAAAAGGCAAAAGAGTAGTATCTTTTAAAGATAAAAATATACTTTTTGTAGATGATGAAGCAAGTGCTTTGAGGGTTTTGGTAGGTATTAAATCAGCCATCAATATGGGAGCTAAAAATATATCTTATATGTGTGCAGTAATACCAAAAGAGATGGAAATTTTGCTTGAAAAAAATATTGATAAGATTTTTTATCTCTACAGTGCAAATCATTATATTGACAATCAACACTATTATGTTGAAAAAGTTAAAGAGTTAAGTGATGATGATGCTTTGGAAATTTTGGAAAACAGTGATAATTTTATAGGAAATGATATAGAAAATAAAGGAGAAAAACAGTGAGATGTCATGTAGAAGTAGAAGTAAACAACAAAAAAGAGGAATTTGAGATAGGCTATGTTGCCAAACAGGCGAGCGGATCTGTTATGATGAAAGTAGGCGGTACTGTTATGATAGCCGCTGTTGCCAGAGATGACAAGCCGGTAGATGGAGATTTTACCCCTTTAACAGTTCAATATATTGAAAAATCATACGCCATTGGTAAAATTCCGGGAGGCTACATAAAAAGAGAGACAAAGCCTGGTGATTTTGAGACATTAACTTCAAGAGTAGTTGACAGAAGTTTAAGACCACTTT
>JALVWW010000132.1 GCA_027023175.1 Campylobacterales bacterium | reverse complement strand
AAAAGAGTCATGATGAGGTTTGAGTCGCTACTGGTAAGTGAAGGTTTAAATCTTTTAAAAAAAGAGAGCTCAAAAGTAAAAGGAAAAGAGGGTAATGAAGAGTATTTCTACTATATCCAAAGATAGTGTTATCTCTTTGGCTATAGGTGGGTTTGACGGTATTCATTTGGCTCACCAGGAGCTTATAAAAAGAGCTCAAGCTCTAATGATAGTATCAAAATACAACTCAAACCTTACCCCAAAAGAGTATAGATGCAAGTTTGTTAAAAAACCCTGCTTTTTTTATGAGCTTGATGATATAAAAAAGTTAGGTTGTTTGGAGTTTGCCAAATTTTTAAAAGAGGAATTTCCCGGACTTAAAAAAATTGTTGTGGGGTATGATTTTAGATTTGGTTTCAATCGCTCCTGTACTCCTGAACAATTAAAATCTAACTTTGAAGTTGAAATTGTTGATGAAGTTGTAATAGATGGTATTTCTGTTCATTCCGGTGTTATTAGAGAGTTTATAAGCAGCGGTAAAATAGAAGAAGCCGGTAAACTTCTCGGTCGGGCTTATTCGATAGAGGGAGAAGTGATAAAAGGGCAGGGTATCGGGAAAAAGGAGCTTGTTGCGACTCTAAATATATCTGTTTGTGATTTTTTACTCCCACAAAACGGCGTCTATGCAACAAAGTGCAATATCGATGACAAGATATATGACTCGGTAACATTTATCGGTGTTAGAGAGAGTACGGACGGATGTTTTAGCGTAGAAACACATGTCATAGATGAAGATATCAAAAATAGAGATAAAAAAGTAGAAATCTTTTTTTATAAAAAGATAAGAGACAATAAAAAATTTAACTCTTTAAAAGAGTTAAAAGAGCAGATAAAAGAAGATATAAAAACGACAAAGGAAATATTAAATGAATATAGAAAATGAGTGTTTAGTTTGTATCTATAACCAAGCTTTGAAAAGTGCTACCAATCTAAACTGCGATGCTAAAACTACAAAAAAGATACTAAATGATACCGCAAAAATACTTATAAAATATGATCTTAATGTAACCCCTCCTTTTATTGCCAAAGATGTTTATAAAAAAATATCAAAAATAGTAGGCACAAGTGATCCTCTTAAAAACATAAAAGAAAAAAGCACAAAAGAGGCTAAAAAACTGCAAAACTATATAAAAAATAAGATCAAAAAAAGTGATGATAAACTATTGACGGCAATCAAAGCGGTAATAGCTGGAAATGTCATAGACTTTGGCTCTCAAAAACAGTTTAACTTAAAAGATGCGGTTGAAGAGGTATTTGAAAAAGAGTTTGGTGTATGTGATTATGAGGATTTTTTAAAAGATATAAAAAACTCTAAACTTATCCTTTATATAGCTGATAACACCGGAGAGCATATATATGATAAGATACTTTTAAAGATTTTGACTAAAACTTTTAAAGATAAAGAGTTTATATATGTTACAAGAGGAAAACCCATCATCAATGATGTAACGATGCTTGAAGCTAAAAAAGCCGGTATCGATAAAGTGTGTAAAGTAGTAAACAGCGGTGTGGATACTCCGGGGCTTGATCTAAGCAGGGCGTCAAAAAGTTTTAAAAAGCTTTTTAAAAAAAGTGATATGGTTATAGCAAAAGGTATGGGTAACTATGAGACAATGTATAAAGTAGTAGATAAAAAAGCTTACTTTCTTTTTAAGATAAAGTGCAATGTTATAGCAAGAAGCCTTGATAAAAAAGTGGGTGATATAATGCTACTTGAAAATAAAAAGTGTTAAGTGTTAAGTGTTAAGCTAGAATCCGAAGGATTTTAAATGATTGATAAAGTTTTTAATAAAGAGATAGAAAAGCAGTTTGAATTTGATGAAGAGGTGGCTAGTGTATTTGATGATATGCTAGATAGATCAGTGCCTTTTTATAGAGATGTTTTATCTTTGGTTTCGACTCTAGTAGAAAAAAATACAAAAGAGGGAGATAGGGTTTGTGATCTTGGTTGCTCAACCGCTACTACTCTTTTAGAAATATTTAGTAAAAATTCTAAAAAATTGGAGCTTATAGGGATCGACAACTCAAGTGCTATGATAAAAAGAGCCAAAAGAAAAGTAGCGGCATTCGGTGCAGATATTAAGCTTTTTCAAGCAGATTTCATAAAAGATGAAATACCTCTTTCAAAAATTATCATAGCAAACTATACTTTGCAATTTGTAAGACCTGCTAAAAGAGAAGAGTTGGTTAAAAAATTATATAATTCCCTTGAAAAGGGAGGGTTTTTTATATTTAATGAAAAAATTATCTACGAAGATAAAAAACTAAACAAACAAATGATAGATATATACTATGACTTCAAAAAACAAAAAGGCTACAGCGAGTATGAAATAGCCAAAAAAAGAGAAGCCCTGGAAAATGTTTTGATACCATACAGTGATGAAGAAAATATCTCTTTGGCAAAATCAGTAGGCTTTAAAAATGTCAACATTATCTTCAAATGGGCTAATTTTGCCTGCTTTATAGCACAAAAGTAGAGATGTCCTTATCTAAAAAGTTCTGGTTTTGTTTTTTTGATATTTTCGATAACTTCTATGATTTCGTCTACTCCCATCTCTCCGTCATCATTGTTGGCATAATACTCATCTATGCCGTTAAGATATATCTCTATAGCATTTTTTAAATTCTCTTTTTTCAACCCCGCAAAATAAAATGCTACTTCTAGCATATCTACAAGCTGGGTTGATAACTCTTCTATCTCTTTTTCTGCTTCATTTAACTTTTCTTGCATATTGTTCCTTTTTATAATTTTTCTAAATCCTAAA
>JALVWW010000131.1 GCA_027023175.1 Campylobacterales bacterium | reverse complement strand
TTATTCAAAAAAAGATTTGCTTAATTTCTATATTTTTACCGGTGGTATAGCAAAATATGTAGAAATGTTTGTAGATAAACATGCATTTGCTTTTGAAAAACAGTTGGATTTGATATTTGATGAAAACTCGCTTTTTTTGGATGAAGGAAAAAATCTACTTGTTGAAGAGTTTGGTAAAGAATATACAACCTATTTCTCTATCTTATCTCTTATAGCTTCCTCGAAAACTTCAAGAAATGAGATGGAGTCAATACTCGGTAAAAATATAGGCGGATATCTTGATAGACTTGAGAGAGAATATTCGATAGTAAAAAGAATCAAACCAATCTTTGCAAAAGAAGGCAGCAGGCAGGTCAAATATGAAATTGATGACAACTTCCTTCACTTTTGGTTTCGCTTTATTTATAAATATAAAAGTGCTATAGAGATAGAAAATTATGACTATGTTAAAGAAATCGTCAAAAGAGATTTTGTGACATATAGTGGAAAATTTTTGGAAAAGTTTATAATAGAAAAACTTAAAAATACAAAACAATTTTCTCAAATAGGAACCTATTGGGAAAGAGGAAATCAAAATGAAATTGATATAGTAGCTGTAAATGAAATGGAAAAGAAAATACTTATAGCAGAAGTAAAAATAAATCCAAAAAAAATAGACTTGAAAAAACTCAAATCAAAAGCAAAAAAATTGATTGATAAGTTTACTCATTATCAAATCGAGTATAGAGGATTTAGCTTGGAGGATGTTTTATAGAGTATTTAAAGAAGCTTTCAAAAAGTTAAATGATCACTCCCTCAAGCTCTAAAAGTTTTCTTTTTATACTAAGTTCGCTACTAAAGCCTCCTATAGAGCCGTTTTTTGCTATGACTCTGTGGCATGGAATGATGATAGCTATGGGGTTTTTGCCGTTGGCATTTCCTACTGCTCTTGAAGCTTTTTCATTGCCGACTCTTTTGGCTAACTCCTGATAACTTATGGTTGAGCCGTAGGGGATTTGTAAAAGCCTTGAGTAAACCCTTTTTTGAAAAGGAGTACCGCTTAACTTCAAGGGAATATCAAAGCTTTTCAACTCTTTGTTGAAGTATTTTTCAAGCTGAATGATAACATTTTGAAAAACTGTTTTATTCTCTATCCAGCTTTTTTCCAAAGGAGTGTTTTTATAAAATTCCAGTCCGTAAAGCTCTATTTCGTTGCCATACAAAAGAATTTTTCCGATAAGTTCACTTTCAAAAATAGTATAAAACATAATTTTTAGCCTTTATAGGGTATAATTGTAGATAAAATTACTTCAAAAAGAGATAAAAATGACCCCAAAAGAGTATAAAAAAAATGTAGAACTTTTAAAAAAATGGGCTGAAGCTTACTACAAGGAAGACAATCCAGTTGTAAGTGATGAAGTGTATGATAAACTCTATCGTGCAGTTGAAAAGTTTGAAGAAGAGCATCCCAAATTACTCGATCCTGACTCACCTACCCAAAAAGTGGGTGGAGAAGTTTTGGATGAGTTTGAAAAAGCCAGGCATTTGACAAGAATGTGGTCCATGGAAGATGTTTTTAATGAAAAAGAGCTTGAAGAGTGGATACAAAGAGTTTATAAAAATGTAGGAATTTGTGAATTTTATTGTGAGCCCAAATTTGACGGAGCAAGTCTAAATCTTATCTATGAAAACGGAAAACTCAAACAAGCTATCACTAGAGGTGACGGTGTCATAGGCGAAGATGTAACCCACAATGCAAAAGCTATCAAATCAATACCAAAAAACATAGAGTATCAACCTCTTATAGAGATAAGAGGTGAAGTTTTGATGCCAAAAGATGAGTTTTATAGACTAAATGATGAGAGGGCAAAAAAAGGAGAACCTCTCTTTGCCAATCCGCGAAACGCAGCAGCAGGAAGTATGAGACAGCTTGATAGTTCCATAACCGCTAAAAGAAAGCTTATCTTCCAAACATGGGGAGTAGGGCAAAACTCTTTGGAGTATAAAAAACTTTCCGATATGATGGATTTTGTTTACGATTTAGGTTTTAAAGAGCCTCCAAAGAGAAAAGTTTGTAAAAATAGTGGAGAAATAGAGGAGTTTTATCAAGAGTTTGTCAAGATAAGAGGTAGTTTTTCAGTAATGCTTGATGGAATGGTGGTAAAAGTAAATGACATATCTTTGCAAGAAAAACTAGGCTATACCGTAAAATATCCAAGATGGATGTGTGCCTACAAGTTTCCTGCTATCGAAAAGATGACAAAGATAAAAGATATCATTTCTCAAGTAGGAAGAACGGGAGTTGTAACACCTGTAGCGATAGTCGAACCTGTAAATATCGAGGGGGTCGTAGTTGAAAGAGCTACACTTCATAACTTTGATGAAATAAAAAGAAAAGATATCCGCATCGGTGACAGGGTTATCATTATAAGAAGTGGCGATGTCATACCCAAAATCACCAAAGTTTTGACAGAGTATCGAACAGGAGATGAAAAGATTGTCCAAAGACCTACTCATTGTCCGGTATGCGGAAGTGAGCTTTTGGATGAGGGGATACTTTTAAAATGCCAAAATCTTTTATGTGAAGCAAGAGTGGTAAATTCTATCATATATTTTGCGAGTAAGCAGTGTTTGGACATAGAAGGGTTGGGTGATAAGATAGTAAAACTTTTATATGATGAGGGTTTGATAAAAAGTGTGATAGATCTTTTCGAACTTAAAAAAGAGGATTTATTAAAACTAGAGGGTTTTAAAGAGAAAAAAGTAAACAATCTTTTAAATGCAATTAAGAGTGTAAAAGGGGTTGAGTGTTGGAGATTTGTCAATGCTCTTGGGATCGAGCA
>JALVWW010000130.1 GCA_027023175.1 Campylobacterales bacterium | reverse complement strand
GCTTTTGAGAAGTTATCAAAGCAGTAGTATCTAAAGCTATTTTTTTCAAATATTTTAGAAAATTCACTATCCTTGCTTAAACAAAACTTGATAAATTTTCTGATAGCTTCAAAACTATCTTGAAAATGTATATCTCTTTTTAAGTATGCTTTGCATGTCAGTTCGTAATATTTCAAAGTTTATCCTTAAAAATTTTTTATGGTAAAATTATAACACAATAAATAGAAGGCATAACTTCCACCTTTTCAAATAAAGGAGTATTTTTTGAAAAAAAATAATTATGACAAAGCGATGTTCAGATTGGTTGGCATTATAAAAAAGTTAAATGCCCAAGAAAAGATAACCAAAAAGGCACTTGCTAAGGAGTATGGGGTTACTCAAAGAACTATTCAAAAAGATATAAATGAAAGAATTAGCGGATTTTTTCCTATAATCTATGAAAATGGATACTATAGATATAGGGATGGTTTTGATCTAAAAAAGATAAGAAATGCTGAGGATATTGTCATTTTAGAAATGCTAAAAAGTATCTCAAAATCTTTTGGAGCAAGTTTTGGAATGAAAGCTACTAGAATGCTTGATAAACTTTATAATGAAGATGAAAATTTTATACTCTCAAAAATGGTTATAGAGGATTTGGATACTCATTTAGAGGTAGTCAAATCCCTTCAACAGGCTATAACTGATAATAAGGTTATCAAATTTTACTATAAAAAATCAAGAGTTATAGAGCCTTATAAGATAACCATCTTTGAAGGCTTTTGGTATCTTTATGCAAAAGATAGAGGCGATGGGAGATTTAAAACATTTTATGTTAAAGATATAAAAAATTTATCAGTTAGCGATGATAGATTTGAAATGGACAAAGATAAGATAGAGATACTTAAAAATGCGGTAAATATATGGTTTGAGCCTGATAGTAAACCTTTTGAAGTTATGCTTTATGCTGATAAAAGTATAGCAAAGTACTTTTTTAGAAAGAGTTTTTTTAATTCTCAGAAAATTTTAGAGAATTATAGCGACGGGAGTATAATATTTAGTATCCAAACAACTTCAAAAAAGGCTGTATTGTATGAAGTAAAAAAGTGGCTTCCGGATCTTTATATCCTTTCACCACAATCACTTAAAGAGGAGCTTGTTTCAATGTTGCAAACTTTTTGTGATAAACAGATCACTTTTTCGGTCTAAAAGGTTTTATCACATCCTCGTTGCACTCTATATATGGTCCTTCAAGCAGGTCTATACAGTATGGGATAGCTGGAAAGACTGCATCTAAACACTCCCTTATGGACTTTGGTTTGCCGGGGAGGTTTACTATGAGGGTTTTGTTTCTTATGCCGGCTGTTTGTCTTGAGAGGATGGCTGTGGGGACGTATTTTAGGCTTACCTGTCTCATTAGCTCGCCAAATCCGGGCATCATTTTATCGCATACCGACTCGGTGGCTTCCGGGGTTACATCTCTTTTTGCAGGACCTGTTCCGCCTGTGGTAACTATAAGGCAGCAGCCCTCTTTGTCAGCCATTTCTACAAGAGCGTTTTCTATACTTTCCTGATCATCTGGGATAACTTCATATATCTCTCTCCAGGGGCTTTTTAGGTAGTCATTTAATGTATCTATGATAGCCTGTCCTGAAAGATCTTCATAAATCCCCGCACTAGCTCTGTCTGATGCTGTTAATATCCCTATCTTTATATCTATATCCATTCTAGTTCCTTTATTTTTAATTTTTAATTTTTAATTATTCATTTGAATAATATGTCCCGACCTGTTAAAGTAATAAACGGTAGCAAACGGTTTAAAAAACTCTTTTGCTGCTTCAACGTTTATTATCTTGTCAAGTTTTCCAAGATATACCTCTATCTTGGTGCCTCTTTTTGTAATTATATCCAATTTTTCTTTATCCCACTTGTAGTTTAAAAGCTCTTTTAGCTCCTCAGCTGTTCCTTGTTTTTTATATTTTGATATGTCTGTCTCAAGAGGGTAGAGTACATTTTGGTAAAAGTTTTTTAGATAATTTTGCTTATCTTTTTTAAATGCCATAAACTGAAGTCTTTTAAACTTTTCACCTCTATCTAGAAAAAATGCGGGTGAAAAAAACTGCAGGGTATCAATTCTATTTTTGGAAGAGTAAACATACTCAAAAGCTTTTATCGCTCCATAGCTAAAACCTGCTATACAAAAGTCACTCTTTATCAAAAAATCTTCAAATAACTCCTGCTCATTTTCAAAGCAAAATCCGCTAAAATATCTCATTGACTATACTCTTTAGCTCCTCTTTTGTTACTATCTCATCTTTTAGCATTTTCTCTTTTATGGTTTTAAGGGCATCCTCGTATCTTTCGAGGAATTTTTTGACATCATCTTTTGCCTCTTCAAGTATATTGCTGCTGTCAAGCTTGTTTGGATAGATACTGTTGCCCATGCCGTACTTTTCTACCATCAGATTTGCCAAATCTTTTGCTTTTTGCAAGTCATTTAAAGCATTTGAAAATTTGTCCTGATAAAAAAGCTCGGTTGCCGTCATGCCTGCTAAGTAAACTTTTATCTTTGAAAGCATTGAGCTACGGGATTCTATCTCCTTGTCTATATCCTTTATGCCGTCACTGACAATGGAAACTTTATCAAAGCTTACATCATACCAGTATGCACAGAGTGCCTTGGCTGACTGGTAAAGGGCCTGGATATCCTTTTCTTCATTTGAAAATGAGAGGATTTTCTTTTTGCCAAGAAGTACTTTGTCCCTGACTGCGTAAAAGTCACTCTCTTCTATGACTCTTGAGCCTCTTTTTAGAGCATTTATAGCCGCTTCGTTTACCAGAGTCGAGA
>JALVWW010000129.1 GCA_027023175.1 Campylobacterales bacterium | reverse complement strand
CAAAAAATCTTCTAAGTTCCCTGTTTTTACCTTCATTTATAGCAACTTTAAGTTTTGAAAAGGTTGGAGAATTTTTTATGATTTTATACCCCAGGAAAGGTTGTATCTGCATAGATTCGATTTTACTATCTTTGTGTCCGCCCACTTTAGAGTCGATAAATACACCGTTTTTCATCCCCTCCTCCATAGCTTCAGTAACTTCACCCTCAATCTTTAGATAATAAATTCTCTCAAGATTGCTGCTCATAAGCTTGGTTGCTACATTTGGTGAGTCAGTAAGCAGCAAAAGCCCTTCACTTGCAAAATCAAGTCTGCCTACAGGAAGATAGTGAGAAAATTTTTTAGGCAGGGAGTCATATATGGTTTTTCTGCCCCTGTCATCTTTTTTAGTGACCAATTCACCTTTTCTTTTGTGATAAACAATAACTGAGAAATGATCTTTTCTATAAAGTCTTCTTCCTTTTATATGTATCTTATCACCAAAATCAACCTTTGTTGATAAGTCGGTAACCACTTTATTGTCAATGGTAACTTCACCGTTTTTTATCAGTTCATCAGCTTCACGCCTGGAGTATCTCGTATTGTGAGATATCATCTTATTGAGTCGTATTTTTTCCAAAATTTTCCTTTATTTTATCCCGGCTTCCACTAAATGATGAATATGCAAAGCACCTTTTATGTGCCTGTCTTTATCTGTTATACCAAGTATTTGAATTTTGTACTTTTCTATCTCTCTTAGAGCATCACTTGCAAGCATATTTTCATCATTTATGGTTTTCGGCTTTTTGCTTGCATATAAAAATGCCGGTTTTTCTATATCGAAGTCCTCTTTTTGTAAAGCTCTTCTGACATCGCCGTCACTAAGAACCGCTACAAGTTTTTTATCTTCATCAATTATAAAAGCATTTCCGAGTCTTCCTTCGCTCATAACAATTACAGCCTCTTTCAAAGGGGTATTTTTATCACAAATCGGTAAAGACTCTTTTTGCATAATATCTTTGACTTTTACAAAAAGTTTTTTCCCCAAAGAGCCACCTGGATGAAAAGAGGCAAAATCCTCTTTTTTAAATCCTCTTTTTTTCATCAGACAAACTGCCAAGGCATCACCCAAAGCCAAAGTCAAAGTGGTCGAACTTGTCGGAGCGGTATTTAGCGGGCATGCCTCTTTTTGTATATCAATGGATAAAAAAACATCAGCATATCTTCCAAGGGTCGTATCTTTGCTTTTTGCCATAGCTATTAGAGGTATATCAAATCTTTCAAGATGAGGCAAAAGCCTTATAAGCTCTTCACTCTCTCCGCTGTAACTGATAGCAAGTACACTGTCACCCTTGCTTATCATACCAAGGTCTCCGTGCATAGCTTCTGTAGGGTGGATAAAAAAGCTGCTGGTTCCCGTACTTGCCAAAGTAGCCGCTATTTTTGCTCCTATAAGCCCAGACTTTCCCACACCTGTTACTATGAGTTTACCCTTTGTGTTGTAAGCAATTTCCACAGCTTTTTCTATCTCATCATCCAAAGCATCAGATGCTCTTAAAAGCTCATTTGCCTCGGTCTCTAAAACATCTTTAGCAATTTTTATAAAATCCATGATAATAAGCCTTTTTATAAACTAAATTTTATCTAAATCTACATTGGATTTAGAATCAAAAAGCTCTAAGCTCTAAGCTCTAAGCTTTTTTATAGCACAAAAATAGTAGGAACTACGGTAGGATACTTTTTCATTTTTCTAAAAACATGTTTCCTGACCGCCTGTCTTAGAGCATTTTCTACTGCTTTTGGATTGCCAAGCATCGGCTCTTTGGCATTTATTAGAAGTTGGTCAAGAATATCTTCAACCTCTTTTGAAAATTTTTGCATATCTTTATCTGCTACCAAGCCGTAACTTAGTACTTTTGGTTTTCCTATGAGTTTGTTTGTGCTTTTATCTATCTGGGCTATGACTGAAACTATACCCGCTTCAGCGAGTTTTTGCCTGTCTATAACGACATCATTTTCTATCTGTTTGTTTATCTGGTTGTCTATATAGACTTTGCCTGTTTTGACCGAGCCAACTTTTTTTAGATATTTTTGTGTGATTTCCACCTGCTCACCGTCACTCATCAGGTAGATATTTTTCTCCGGTATTCCACACTTCATGGCTGTCTCTTTGTGTCTGTGTATATGATTGTATTCTCCATGAACCGGCAGGAAAAATTTAGGCTTAACCAGTCTTATCATTAGCTTTTGCTCCTCTTGGGCGGCGTGACCGCTGACATGTATTTCACTAAAGTCTTTATATGCTACATCTGCTCCTGATTTGTAAAGATAGTTTAACACCTTTGAAACACTTGCTTCATTTCCGGGAATTGCTTTGGCTGAGATGATTATCTGGTCAGTAGGCTTTATCTTTATGTGTCTGTGTTCATTTGTAGCCATTCTGAAAAGTGCACTCATAGACTCACCCTGGCTTCCAGTTGTTACTATAAGCACGTCTTTGTCGTTATATCTGTTTACTTCGTGAGCATCTATAAAGATTTTGTTATCCAAATCAATATATCCAAGTTCCATTGCAGTGTTGAGGTTTTTTTCCATGCTTCTTCCGATAACTGCAACTTTTCTGCCATATTTTATACCGTGTGATATGGCTTGATAAACTCTGTGTATATTGGAAGAGAAAGTTGACATGATAACTCTTCCTTTTGCATTTGAAAAAATAGTATCAAACGTAGGTCCAACTGAGCTCTCACTTCTTGTAAACCCTTGGTTGTATGAGTTTGTACTGTCACTTAAAAGTGCCAAGACTCCTTTGTCTCCATAGTACGCAAAACGGTGCAAGTCTGCAGGAAGTCCAT
>JALVWW010000128.1 GCA_027023175.1 Campylobacterales bacterium | reverse complement strand
TCCTCTTCATCTTCAACCACTAAAATAGTATCCATAATCCTCCCTAAATCCTAAATCCTACAACCTAATTTCCTACCTTCTTAGTCTCCCTCCATCTTGAATATAGAGCAAAAGGTTGGCTATAGATATAGTTCTATCAGCTATCTTTTCACTTCTTCTAAAAGCTCTTAGCATTTTATGAATTTTAGCAAAATCATCACCCTCTTTTATCTTTTGGATAATTTTCTCTTCAAGCATTGAGTAGAGTTCGTCCGTTTTATCCTCTTCTACTATCATTAAATGGTACAAATCTTTTAATTCATCTATATCGTCAGAGTCTATCATCTGCAAAGTCATTTCCAAAGCTTTCAAAGCTGAAGTTTGCAAAGGTACAAGATACTCAGCTATGATCTCTTTTTCAACCATATAACAGTTATCTTTAAAGCCCCTTATGAGACTTCGACTATTTGATGCAGCTCTTAAGAGTTCATTATCTATCTTGAAGTATGCCACTACTTCTCTTAAGTCCTTGGCTTCAGGAGAGTATAGGGCTAAAACTTTTATGATAGCATTATCCATATCATCTATTTTTGAGCTGATATTTTTAAGTTTTTCTCTTGCTTTGCCAAATTCATCCTCATCACACTCATTAATCGCTGCATTTAAAAATGCTCTATTTGCCTCTAAAATATTACCGAGTATCTCTTTTGTAGAGCTTTTTATCTTTTTTACCGCTTCTATATAATTATCCAACATTATCCAAATCTCCCTGTGATGTAGTCTTCCGTCTGTTTTTCCTTCGGATTTAAGAAAATAGTCTCTGTTTTATCAAACTCTATCAAATCCCCAAGATACATAAATGCCGTATAGTCGCTTATTCTACTAGCTTGTTGCATATTGTGAGTGACTATGGCTATGCTTATATCTTTTTTAAGTTCTGTTATAAGCTCTTCGATAGAGGCGGTACTTATAGGATCAAGGGCGGAAGTAGGCTCATCAAAAAGCAATACTTCAGGCTTCACTGCAACCGCTCTAGCGATGCAAAGCCTCTGCTGTTGTCCGCCGCTTAGTCCCATAGCTGACTCATTTAGTCTATCTTTTACTTCACTCCACAAAGCACTCCCTTTTAAAGCCTCTTCTACTCTTTGGCTTAACTCTGTCTTATTTTTTATACCCATTATCTTAAGTCCGTAAGCAACATTATCAAAGATACTCATAGGAAACGGTGTAGGCTTTTGAAAAATCATACCCACTTTTTGACGAAGTTCTATAAATTCGTTCTCTTTTTTTATATCAAGGATATTTTCCATTTTACCGCTTTTTTCATTTAAAAGCTCTATTTTACCCTCATATTTATTGCCCGGGTATAAGTCATGGATTCTATTCATACTTCTAAGAAGTGTGGATTTGCCGCATCCGCTTGGACCTATAAGAGCTGTTATTTTATTTTTTTCTATCGGCATATTTATATTTTTAAGAGACGGGTTTTCAGCTCCTGCATAGGTAAAATAAAACTTTTTTATATTCATTGCTAGAGTCATTTACTCTTCCTTTTTCTGTTTCTTATTATGTATCTACCTGTCAAATTTATCATAAGCACTATAACAGTCAAGATAAAAGATGCAGCCCAAGCCAAATCTCTAGCTTTATCAGTCGGAAAATTTGCCAAGTTATAAATGCTTACCGTTAAAGATGGAAAGGCATTGTTTAAATCTGTCGTCCAAAAGCTATTTGTCCCGCAAGTAAAAAGTAAAGGTGCGGTTTCTCCTATCACTCTAGCAAATGCCAAAAGTATTCCTGTCATAAGTCCCACTTTTGCCGCTTTTAAAATTATATCTAAGATCACCTTATGCTTACTTCCTCCAAGAGCAATACCCGCTTCTCTAAGCTCTTTTGGAACAAGAGAGAGCATATTGTCCGTGGTGCTGATGACTATAGGGATAAGCATAATTGCAAGTGCAATAGCTCCAGCCCAACCGTTTATACCTCCAAAAGGGGCAACAAACACGGCAAACACAAAAGCACCTATGACGATAGAAGGAGCACTCATCATTATATCACTTAAGTCTCTTATGATATTGGCATACTTTCCATACCCATATTCTCTTAGATAAATCCCTGCTAACATCCCAAGAGGCACTCCTATGAAAGTTGCTATCAAAGCCATAACAAATTGACCAAATATCAAGTTTCTAAGCCCACCATTTACCAAATCTTTTGTAAAAAGTGACCAATCAAGCGAGCTAACCCCTTTTAAAAATAAAGTAGTTAGTATCCAAAAAAGAAAAACAAGCCCCAACATTGCCGAAGCGGTAGAGAGAGCTAGTATAATCTTGTTTATCAATAATCTTCGTTTCTTTATATCATTCATCTGAAAATCTCCCTTCGTGAGATAGGGGTAAAGGTAGGGAGGGGTAAAGGTGTAAAGAAAAGAGTGATTTTCTCCCCCTCTTTACTCCTATCCCCCTTTACTCCTTTACTCCTATAATTATCATCTTTTTCCTCTCAAAAAATAAAACTTAGCTATCCCTATAACAAAAAAACTAAAAACAAAAAGCACAAATGCCAGATAAAAGAGTGAACTCATCATATCTCCACTTGCTTCTCCAAAGTTATTTGCTAGTACAACCGGTATAGATATAGTAGGATCTGTTAAGCTATGAGGTATCTTAAATACACTTCCTATCAAAAATGCAACTGCCATCGTTTCTCCTAAAGCTCTTCCTAATGATAGGATGATAGAGCCGATGATACCGACTTTTGCATAAGGGAAAATGATATCTTTTACTACTTCAAACTTTGTTGCCCCCATGGCATAAGCTGACTCTTTTAAAACATCAGGGGTTGTATTCATAGCATCTCTTGTG
>JALVWW010000127.1 GCA_027023175.1 Campylobacterales bacterium | reverse complement strand
CTTCCTTTGCACCTTTACCCCTATTCCCCTTTACTCCTCATCCGTAAGGATGCGATGTGAATGAACTTTTTCAATTGATCTTAGCAGGTGTAACGGTAGGCTTCATATATGCTCTTGTAGGCATGGGGTTTACCGTTATATACAATTCAAGCGGAATTATAAACTTTTCTCAGGGTGAATTTGTCATGGCCGGAGGTATGTCGGCAGTATTTTTACTAAAAGCAGGTATGCCTTTTTGGCTTGCATTTTTGCTATCTATTCTCATTACTGCAATACTTGGTATAATACTTTGGAAATTAATAGACCTTTCCAAGGAGAGATCAGTTATATCTATGATTATCCTCACTCTTGGATACTCTATTGCTTTAAGAGGCTTGGCTGAAGTTGTGTTTGACAAGGAGCTTCATACTCTGCCTTCATTTGTCAGTGACGGTGCATTTGAGATATGGGGCGCGACCCTTACCTACCAAGCATCTTTGGTTATAGTCGTTTCTTTGGTTATAGTTGCATTTTTGTATCTCTTTTTTAAAAAAACAAAAACCGGAAAAGCCATGGTCGCAGCTTCGGATAATGTAGAGAGTGCCAAACTGATGGGTATAGATATCAAAAAGATACTTATGCTAAATTTTACCATTTCAGCTGTCATTGCATCTATCGGGGGACTTCTTTTGGCTCCTATTACTTCGACAAATTATGAGATAGGTATCATGTTGGGACTTAAGGGTTTTAGTGCAGCTGTAATAGGCGGTCTTTCGCAGCCTTTTGGAGCAGTTGTAGGAGGGCTCATTCTTGGCATATCCGAATCCTTGGTAGCTGGTTATATTTCAAGTGAGTATAAAGACGCAGTCGCTTTCATTGCACTTTTAGGGATTTTGTTTTTTATGCCGGGAGGAATTTTCAGTAATTTAAAGGCTAAGAGAGTTTAAAAGAATGAAAAATGAACAATTAAAAATAAAAAATTGTGGTTGGTAATGATAAAAAGAAATATTGATATAGTTTTACTTACTCTTGTTTTGGTTATTGTGGCATTTGCTATGACAAATGACTTTTACTATGAGATTGCCGTGCTTTGCATACTCAATGCCATCATCTGCATAGGGCTCAATCTCTTGATAGGGTATGCAGGGCAGATAAGCTTGGGGCATGGCGGATTTGCCGCGCTTGGAGCTTATATATCAGTTATTCTTTCATCGAAATATTCTATATCGCCTATGTTGTCACTTTTGATAGCTATCGTTTTTATGAGTATTTTCGCTTATGTCATTTCAAAACCGATACTAAAGCTGGAAGGTCATTATCTGGCTATGGCGACACTTGGTGTGGGGGTTATCATATACATAGCCATCAACGCACAAAGTGACTTGACCGGTGGACCTGACGGTATGGGAGTTGATATATTTAAAGTATTTGGATATGAATTTGACAGTAATATAAAATGGTATGTTTTAAGTTCAATCATCCTAGTTTTGCTTATAATGGCTCTTAAAAATCTTATCAAATCACCTTACGGAAGAGTTTTAAGAGGTATTCACGACTCAACAACGGCAGTAGAGAGTGTGGGTGCGGATGTGGCAAAATATAAAAGTTATGTATTTGTTATCTCTGTTGTCATAGCAGTCGTTGCGGGAAGTATGTATGCCTTTTTTTCTGGTTTTATAAGTCCAGCTGAAGCCAGCTTCAACAGATCCATAGAACTTGTTGTTATGGTTGTTTTTGGTGGAATAGGCAGAATTTACGGAGCACTCTTTGGGGCGGTAATTCTCACTATTCTTCCACAGTTTTTAACTTCTTTGGAAGATTATCAAACATTGATATACGGTATCATTATTATAGTTGTAATGATGTTTATGCCAAAAGGGATTATTTCACTTTTTGATAAAATAGGACAAAAAAGTGCTGGTAGTTAGAGAGCTTTCTAAAAGATTTGGCGGATTGAAGGCCGTGGATGATCTTAGTTTTGATGTAAAAAGCGGCACTATTCACTCTATCATAGGACCAAACGGTGCAGGTAAAACAACTTTGGTCAATATGATAACAGGTGTTTATAAAGTAACTTCAGGTGAAATTTATCTAAAAAAAGAGGGTGAAACATATCTAAAAGATGATATAGAAGAGATAGTACACGGAAAACGAGAAAATATAACAAATCTTCCCATGAATAAGCTGGTTCACAAAGGAGTATGCAGAACTTTTCAGCACCTGGAAATTTGTAAAGAGATGAGTGCATTGGAAAATATAATGCTTGGATTTCACAGGTTTTTAAATAAAAACTTTATCCTCTCATGTCTAAACTCCAAAAAGATAAGGGAAGATGAGCAAAAGTATGAGTATGAAGCGATGAAATATCTAAGAATGTTTTCCCTTGAAAATATAGCAGATAAAAAAGCCGACTCGCTCTCTTACGGAGTTCTTAAAAAACTTGAGATCATCAGAGCCCTGGCTACAAAACCAAGACTTATACTTTTTGATGAGCCTGTTGCCGGACTAAATCCCAAAGAGACAGCTGAAATTTCTGAAATTATTAAAGAAGTCGCAAATGAAGGGCTTAGTATCATACTGGTCGAACATGATATGAAGATGGTGATGCAAGTATCTGATAGGATAACGGTTGTTAATTTTGGTAAAAAGCTGGCCGAAGGCACTCCTTTGGAGATAGCCAATGATGAAAATGTGATAAATGCCTATCTTGGCAAAAGAGAGGGGAATAGGGGTAAAGGTGGCAAGGTGGTAAGGTGGTAAGAAATATGGATGACCTTTTGAAAATAAAAAATTTATCTTTTAGTTACGGACAGATTTTAGCACTCAAAGATATAAATATAGAGGTAAAAAAAGGTGAGATTGTAGCACT
>JALVWW010000126.1 GCA_027023175.1 Campylobacterales bacterium | reverse complement strand
ATATGTAATTTTTTTCTATAAAAAAAGCTAATTTTAAGTTTTGTATGAAAAAATTGTTGTATAATTTGAGGTTTATATATCTGTTTTGGGAGATTAAAATGAAGATAAAAAGTCTTTTTGTGGCATCACTTGAAGAAAATGCCGGTGGCTTGGTTGTATCTATGGGACTTATGGGAATTTTAAAAAGAAAGATACAAAAAGTAGCTTTTTTTAGACCTATAATTAAGAAAAAGTCTCCAAAAAATGATGATGATATAAAATTTATGATAGAACATTTTCATCTAAAGATGGATTATGATGATACATATGTTTTTACAATGACGGAGGCAGAGTCGTTAATAGCTGAAAATCAAACAAATATTTTATATGAAAAAATTATAGAAAAATTTGAATCATTAGAGAAAAAATATGACTTTATACTTTGCGAGGGTATAAGTAAATCTTTATTTACTTCAACAGTTGACTTTGATATTAACCTAGAAATTGCAAAAAATATCGGAAGTCCGGTTGTTGGAGTTTTAAGCGGCAAAGATAAAACATCAAAAGAGATATGGGAAGAGGTTAAAATAGAGGGTGAAACTATAAAAGAGGAGGGGTGTACTCACTTTGCGACTTTTATAAACAGGCTTGATAAAGAATCTTTAATAGATTTGACAAATAAAGTTAGATTTTTAGAAAAAGATAATGTTCCTATCTATCTTTTGCCCGAGGTAAAAGAGTTGTCCTATCCTACAATAGGTGAGGTTGGAGAGCAATTGGGTTCTAGGTATATAATAGGTAAAGATAAAGATTTTAAAAGGCTTGTTAAGCAGAGTAAAATTGCCGCAATGAATTTGGATCATTTTTTAATAAGACTTGAGGATGGTGATCTGGTTATCACTCCAGGTGATAGGCTTGATATGATACTAGGTTCAATTACTGCAAACTATTCAAAAGATTTTCCATCAATTTCAGGTATAGTTCTCACAGGAGGATATGTACCTGATGAAGTTTTTATGAATCTAGTAAACGGTATAGGGCAATATACCATACCGATACTTACCTCAAGTGATGATACTTTTAAAACAGCTATGAAAGTGAGTGAAACAAGAGCAAAGATTATGCCTTCAAGTCTTAATAAAATAGCTATAATAGAGGGTCTTTTCAATAGTTATATCAATTTAAAAAATATCGAAGAGATGATTGAGACAGTATCATCAAGTGATATAATGACTCCGGCGATGTTTGAATACAGAATGTTTGAAAAAGCCAGAGCCAATCCAAGAACTATAGTCTTGCCTGAAAGTGAAGATGAAAGGATACTTAGAGCTACCGAAATACTCCAAAGAAGAAGAGCCGTAGAGGTGATATTGTTAGGTAATAAAGAGGAAATTTACTCTAGATGTTCCTCTCTTGGTATAAAACTTCATGAAAGTATCAAAATAGTAGATCCAAAAACAAGTAAACTAAAGTCAAAATATGCCAAGAAATTTTATGAACTCAGAAAACATAAGGGTATGACAGAAGAGGGTGCTTATGATATTATGAATAACAAAAACTACTTTGGTACTATGATGATATATATGGATGATGTGGACGGTATGGTAAGTGGTGCAAATAATACTACAGCTGATACCATTCGTCCCGCACTACAAATCATAAAAACAAAACCCGGCATATCCATAGTATCAAGTGTATTTTTTATGTGTCTAGATACAAAAG
Source organism: Campylobacterales bacterium (assembly GCA_027023175.1). Taxonomy (GTDB): domain Bacteria; phylum Campylobacterota; class Campylobacteria; order Campylobacterales; family JALSKU01; genus JALSKU01. Next base: position 10,252 of record JALVWW010000126.1, on the reverse strand, counting down.
TTTTGGTATATGGAGACTGTGCGGTCAATCGCGACCCAAATGCTGAACAGTTGGCCCAGATAGCTATATCTTCAGCCGATACTGCAAAACTTTTTGGAATAGAGCCGATAGTTGCTATGCTTTCATACTCTACAGGTAGTTCAGGAAGCGGAGAAGATGTACAAAAAGTTGCCAAAGCTACTGAGTTGGTTAAAAAGCTAAGACCGGATCTTTTAGTGGAAGGTCCTATACAGTATGATGCGGCAATAGATGAAAAAGTCGCCAAGAAAAAACTTCCAAATTCAAAAGTTGCCGGAAGGGCGACAGTATTTATCTTCCCGGATTTAAATACCGGAAACAATACATACAAAGCAGTTCAAAGAAGTTCAAATGCCATAGCAGTAGGTCCTGTACTCCAAGGGCTTAAAAAACCTGTTAATGACTTAAGCAGAGGTTGTTTGGTGGAAGATATAGTAAATACTGTTGCCATAACTGCTATCCAGGCGGGAGAAGAAAAATGAAAATACTTGTACTAAACAGTGGCAGTTCATCTATAAAATTTCAAATATTTGATATGCAAAAAACAGTCTCTGTATGTAAGGGTATTATAGAGCAAATAGGTGAGAGTATAGGGCATATAAAATTTGTTTATGAAAAAGGAAAAGAGATAACTAAAGAGAGTGTCATTAAAAACCATTCAGTCGGTATTGAGCTTCTTGAAGAGCTTTTAATAGACAATAAAGTGCTAAAAAGTTTTGATGAGTTAGGAGCAGTCGGGCACAGGGTGGTTCATGGCGGTGAATACTTTAGCGAACCTACACTCATCAATGATGAAGTAATAAAAAAAATTGAACAAGTTTCACCTTTGGCACCTCTGCACAACCCTGTAAATCTCATAGGCATAAAGGCTATATCCAAAGTCAACCCGTCCCTAATTCAGGTGGCTGTATTTGATACGGCTTTTCATCAGAGTATTCCGGATTTTGCCTATCATTATGCTTTGCCATATGAATATTATACTGACAATCAAGTAAGAAGATATGGTTTTCACGGTACTTCTCACCATTATGTGGCAAAAGAAGCCGCAAAAATTTTACAAAAAGATATAAACGAATGCAATCTTATCACTTTGCACCTGGGTAATGGTACAAGTATGGCGGCTATAAAGAATGGAAAAAGTATAGATACCTCAATGGGATTGACGCCGCTTGAGGGATTGGTTATGGGAACAAGGTGTGGAGATATTGACCCCGCAATTATCTTTTATCTATCCAGAAATCTAAACTTAAGCATCGATGAGCTTGATAATATACTAAATAAAAAGAGTGGACTAAAAGGTATCTGCGGTATAAATGACATGAGAGAAGTAGAGCAAAAAGCAAACAGCGGTGATAAAAAAGCAAAATTGGCTCTTGAGATATTTTGTTATCGTATTAAAAAATATATAGGAGCTTACAGTATAGCTGTAGGCAAAGTTGATGCTTTGGTTTTTACAGGTGGCATAGGAGAGCACTCGTCAACAGTAAGAGAGAAAGTTTGTAGCGATCTTTTTGATACTCTTGGTATCAAGTTGAATATGGAGACAAATTTAAAACATGATACCGTTATAAGTCAAAATGATTCAAGAATAAAACTTTTTGTCATACCTACAAACGAGGAACTTGAGATAGCAAAACAGACTTACAAGATAGTAAAGTCAGCCAAGTAACTCTTTTACCATGGCATTTATCCTTTTCCCATCAGCTTTTCCGGCTGTTTGTTTTATAGCCATACCCATTACTTTACCCATATCTTTTATGGATGTTGCGGAAGTTTTTTTGATGATGTTAGCTACTATAGCTTTTAGCTCATTATCATCTAACTGCTTTGGTAAATATTTTTTCAGTATTTGAACTCCAGCGAACTCCTGCTCGTAAAGATCGTTTCTGCCGGCATCTTTATACTGTTTCATAGAGTCTTCTCTTTGTTTGATAGATTTTTGTATCATCTTTATGATGTCTTCATCACTCAACTCTTTTCTTTCGTCAACTTCTATCTGCTTTAAAGAGCTCATCAAAAATCTAATGGTATCTCTTGTGACATTGTCTTTTGCTTTCATTGCATCTTTTAAATCCTGTTGCAATCTCTCTTTTAGTTTACTCATAAATATCCTTTAAAATTGGAACTATAATTGCTTTATATGGTGTGATTATAGCATAAATGGAGAAAAGATGAGAAAAAAAATTGTTTTATTGTTCGTTTCTTTGGGAATTGTTCTGTTTTCAGGATGTACAACCAAAAGTGTAGATCCAAAAATTGCCATGAAACCTCCTACTTATGTAGAGCAGCTTCCTTCACAGGAAAAAGAGGGGCAAATACAAAATGAAGGCAGTCTTTTTGGCAAGGGTGACAATCCTCTTTTTTCTGACAGAAAAGCTATGAATGTAAATGATTTGGTTACTGTTGTTATAGATGAAAATATTCTTCAAAGCTCTTCGGCTAAAAAAACTCTTTCGAAAAATACAAGTGATCAACTAGGCGGAGGTATTTTTGGTGCTACAGGAAATAATGCAGCGGTAAATAGTGCTGTAAATAAAGTAAACGGTTTGACAAATATTAGCTTTGGAACGGATTCTCAAAATAGTTTTTCAAGTCAAGGTGATAATACAAGAACAGAGTCATTTACTACAACCATATCTGCAAGAGTTATAAAAATTTTAAATAACGGAAACTACTTTATCTCAGGAAGCAGAGAGATGCTTATAAATGGGGAAAAGCAAATCATACAGATAAGCGGGGTCATAAGACCTTATGATATAGACCAGACAAACACTATAAGCTCGAAGTATATAGCTGATGCCAAGATACTTTATAAAACAGAAGGCTCACTCGATATAAATAGTAAAAAAGGGTGGGGCACCAAGCTTGTTGAGAGTATTTGGCCTTTTTAGGATGATTGTATGATAATAGAGAGTATTTATATAATCTATACATTGAGTTTTTTTATTGTTATAGTGCTTGTTATCTTTTTTGTATCGATTAAAAATAAAAATCAAACTATCAAAATGTTAAAAGATGAAATTTTTAAAAAGGATGAAGAAATAGGACTACTAAAACAAGATATTTCATCTTTGAAAGCTTATTTGGAAGAGAAAAACAATCAACTTCAAGAGTTAAAAGAGAGGTATGGACAAGCCTTAGAAGAGATAAAAGATTTACAAGACATCAACAATAAAAACCAGGCATTGATAGCAACATTAAATACAACCATAAAAGAGCAAAATAAAAATATCAAAGAAAAGTTGGCTTTGCTTAGTGAAAACAAAGATAAACTTACAAAAGAGTTTCACTATATAGCAAACAAAGTTCTTGAGAACAACAGTAAAAAATTCAGCGAACAAAGCTCCCAAAGCGTAAAAGAGATAATAACTCCCGTAAAACTGCAGATAGAGGAGTTTAAAAGAAGAGTTGATGATATATATGACAAGGAAGCAAAAGAGAGAAACACTCTACTCAATGAGATAAAAATGCTAAAAGAGTTAAATGAAAAAATGAGTCAGGATGCTCTCAATCTTACAAATGCTTTAAAAGGTGAAACAAAACAGCAAGGCACATGGGGAGAAATGATACTTGAGCGAGTTTTGGAATCATCCGGACTTAGAGAAGGACATGAATTTGAGAGAGAAGTATCGCTAAAAAGTGAAGAGGGAGAGAGATTTCGCCCTGATGTTATAGTGAAACTTCCCGGAGACAGACAAATCATTATAGATGCAAAAACTTCACTGACCAATTATGAAAGATATATATCAAGTGATGACGAAGAAGAGAAAAACAGAGAGTTAAAACTACATATAAACTCTATAAAAGAGCATATTAAAGAGTTGTCAAAAAAAGATTACGAAAAACTAAATGGAGTAAATTCACTTGATTTTATTTTTATGTTCATTCCTGTCGAGGGGGCACTGCTTTTAGCACTTAAAAATGACCCCGGTTTGTATGACAGAGCCTTTAGAGAGCATATAGTGCTTGTGAGTCCTACAACACTTTTGGTTGCTTTAAGAGCTGTAGAAAATAGTTGGCGTTATGAAAAACAGGCCCAAAATATTAAAGAGGTAACTATAAAAGCTGAAAAACTGTATACAAAATTTGTGGGGTTTTTAAAAGATTTTGAAAATGTGGGAAAAAGTATCAAAAAAAGTGAAGAGAGCTACAATGAAGCATTTAAAAAACTCTCTACGGGAAGAGGCAATATCATAAGGCAAATAACACAGTTCAAAGAGAGTGCAAAAATTTCACCCAAAAATGAAATACCGCAGGAATTGGTAGATACTTCTGTGGTGGAATAAAGAGTAACGAAATGTTTGTATTGATTGAATTTATCAACAATATACTTGATAAAATTATAGATAGCTTTACAAAGATAGGCGAGACAGCTTTTTAGAGATGCCCTTAATTTTATTCGCTTATCATCTCCCAAAAAAAGTCTATATGCTTTTCAAACAGCGTAGCTACACTCGATGTACTTTCTCTATCAAGCCTGAGAAGTGTAGCTTGCATTCTGTAAAAAAAGAGGGGTGATAAAAATTCTCTAGCCATAAGCATTGGATCACTTGAACGAATCATACCTTCTTGCATCATTATAAAAAACGCTTGGGAGAGTATCTTTAAATGTGTTTGGTGAAAATCATTTAAAAAAATATCTCTTATATTTCTGTTTTGCATCAACTCTATCATCATAAAACGAAAAAACTTTTCAGACTTTTCATCATAAGATAAAAGTTTGAAAGATGTGGCAAATTCTCTTAAAAAACTTTTTCCTTTTTTTGCTGATTCTTCAAGTGGCTTACCGCTGCTTAAAAAAGATAATGATGAAGAGGATAGGGTAGAGACGATAGTGTTTAAAATATCCTCTTTGTTTTTAAAATGATTGTACAGTGCACTCTCTCTTATACCGACTTTTGAAGATATCATCCTTACACTTGCGCCTTTGTATCCTCTTTGAGAAAAAAGCTCCAAAGCAGCATCCAAAATCTTTTCTTTTGTAGTTTTATCCATTTAAATCCCTTAGTAAACGCTTTTTGTAATTATACATTAACACTCGTTCATTTGTCAAGTAATAATAGGTGAACAAGTGTTAATGTATTAAATTTATATAGTTAACACTTGTTCATAATAATAATATATTGAATTCAAAAATAACAAATGAATTGAACAGACAGGAATAAATTATTGAAATTATTGATACTGCATAGATTATAAATATCAGGGTGTTTGTGTATGATATTTGTTGTATTATTGGATATATTTTAGTTTATATGTAAATATAGTATATTATTTGTGGATACAACAAATAAGTTTTTATTTTAGAGATGCACTTTATATTATCAAATGTTAATGTAATATTTTACATAAAATAATATGTAAAATATTACATATAAAATTTATAAATCAATTAGAGCATAGTTAGCAATCCATAATATATATTTTCAAGAGAATATATATTATGTTAATCAATTGGTATATCCGTTTGACTTAAAGCAATATAATAGCCGGTTAAACATATTTATTGTAAAATTTGGGATTATAATAAACTTAAGGACTTTGTATTGGATTATTTGCAGATAAACGGCGGTAAAAAGTTAAGCGGCAGTGTTAAAATATCCGGAGCTAAAAATGCGGCTTTACCTCTTTTGGCTTCTACTGTACTCTCTTCTAAACCGATTGTTATAAAAAATGTACCAAATGTAAGAGATATAAATACTCTTTTAAAACTTCTTTCAAATCTAGGCTCAAAGTTTACTTTTGAAAAAAACAGAGTAAAAATAGACTCATCCTGTATATCCAGTACGATGGCAAACTATGATATAGTAAAGACCATGAGAGCTTCTATACTTACTTTGGGTCCCCTTTTGGCAACATTTGGACATTGCGAAGTATCACTTCCGGGAGGTTGTGCTATCGGGCAAAGACCTATAGACCTTCATTTAAAAGCTTTGGAGCAAATGGGGGCGGATATAGAGATAAAACAGGGCTATGTCATTGCAAAAGCACCCAAAGGGCTAAAAGGTGCCACTATCGTATTTGACAAGATAACGGTTACAGGTAGTGAAAATATCATAATGGCCGCAGCATTGGCAAAAGGAAAAACTCGTATAGTAAATGTAGCCAAAGAGCCTGAAGTTATACAGCTGTGTGAAGTATTGAGTGATGCCGGTGTAAATATAGAAGGCATTGGCAGTGACGAGATTATTATAAGCGGTACCGATAGAGAAAAACTTCCTATGAAGAACTTTAGCGTTATCCCGGATAGGATTGAAGCCGGTACATATATGTGTGCCGGAGCTATCACAAACTCAAAAATAACTCTTGAAGAAATTATTCCAGATCATCTTGAAGCTATTATGACTAAACTTGAAGAGATGGGTTTTTCTTTTGAAACAAATAAAAATTGCACTACCCTACTCCCTGCAAAAAAGATAAAGCCAAGTGAAATAATCACAACTGAATATCCCGGATTTCCTACCGATATGCAAGCACAATTTATGGCTTTAATGACTCAGGCTGAAGGTGTGAGCATAGTTGAAGAAAGACTTTTTGAAAATCGCTTTATGCATGTTAGTGAACTTCAAAGAATGGGTGCAAGTATCATGTTGAGGGGAAACAGTGCCACTATACAAGGCAAGATAAAGCTTTATGGGGCTGATGTGATGGCAACTGATCTTAGAGCAAGTTCAGCCCTAGTGCTTGCCGGTCTTGTGGCTGAAGGTACTACAAAAGTACACCGTATATATCACCTTGACAGAGGATATGAAAAACTTGAGGAAAAGTTTAAAGGCTTGGGAGCCGATATAGTAAGACTAAAAGAATAACAAAAAGGATGAAGGTAAATAGGAGAAAAAAGCTTTCTACTTTTCTAAATCCTAAAACCTAAATCCTAAAACTTTTTTATGCTCTTGCTTTTTTAAGCATATCAGCTATCAAAAATGCCATCTCAAGGGCTTGATCGGCATTTAGCCTAGGGTCACAATGTGTATGATATCTTGAAGATAGTTTTTCTTCAGTGATATCCCCTGCCCCACCTATACACTCTGTTACATTTTGTCCTGTCATTTCAAGGTGAACCCCACCTGCATAAGTACCTTCGGATGCATGAATTTCAAAAAATCTCTCAACCTCTTTTAAAACATTGTCAAAAACTCTTGTTTTGTAGTTATTGGAAGTTTTTATAGTGTTGCCATGCATCGGATCTATACTCCAAAGTACTTTTTTGCCTTCTCTCTCAACTGCTTTTATAAGTTCAGGAAGATATTTTCCTATCTCTTCCGCTCCCATTCTGACTATAACATTGAGTCTTCCTGCTTCATTTTCGGGATTTAAGATATCGGTTAGTTTTATAAGATCAGTAGTACTCATTGTAGGTCCGGCTTTTATGCCAATAGGATTTTTTATTCCTCTTAAGAACTCTACGTGAGCTCCGTTTACATCCCTTGTTCTATCTCCTATCCAAAGCATGTGCGCAGAGCAGTCATACCAGTCACCGCTGGTGCTGTCCTTTCTGGTTAGTGCTTTTTCATAATTTAACAAAAGTGCTTCATGAGAAGTGTAAAGTGTGGTTTGCTTAATATTTGGTGTATTTTTGGAATTTATTCCGCACGCATCCATAAAAGCCAATGCTTCGGTTATCTTATCGGTAAGTACTTTGTATCTGCTGTCGAGTTGATTGTCTTTTATAAAGCCCAGATTCCATTTGTTTATCTGATGAAGGTCGGCCAACCCTCCTCTTGCAAAAGCCCTTAAAAGGTTATGTGTAGCAGCTGACTGATTGTAAGCTCTTATCATTCTCTCCGGGTCTGGAGTTCTACCCTCTTTTGTAAAAGCTATATCATTTATGATGTCACCTCTGTAGCTTGGAAGAGTAACTCCGTCAACTGTTTCGGTGTCAGAGCTTCTTGGTTTTGCAAATTGACCTGCCATTCTCCCTACTTTGACTACAGGACAGCCGCCTGAAAATGTCAAAACCACTGCCATTTGCAGCAATACTTTGAATGTGTCTCTTATATTGTCTGCGTTGAATTCTGCAAAACTTTCTGCACAGTCCCCGCCTTGGAGCAAAAAAGCATTTCCTTCTGTAGCTTGGGCCAAGTCATTTTTTAGATTTCTTACCTCTCCCGCAAAAACCAAAGGAGGAAATTTACCCAGTGTATCTTCCACTTCAAGTAGTTTTTCTTTGTCGGGATAAGTAGGCTGTTGTTTTATCTCTTTATTCATCCATGTTGAGGGATTCCACTCTTGCATTATCATTCCTTATGTAGTCTTTAAATTATTGAGCTATAAAATACTCTTTTTTTTCTTTGAAATAAGTTAAAATATATCAAAATGATTCTGTTTTTTACTTTAAGTAACATTTTGTTATAATTTTTAATAAATTTTAATATGGCAGGAGGGTTTTATGGAGCATTTGGTACCGGTTTTGGTAGTTTCAGCTATAGTAGCCTTTTTTATGTATAAAAATATAAATAAAATCACTTCAAATATAGACAATTTAGAAGACAAATCTTATGAACTATATGCCAAATATGCCAGAATCGTTGAAGGGTATATAAAAGAGCTTCAATCAAACATAGAAAAAAACAGTGTATTGGCCGATGAAAAATATAAACTTCAAGAGGGAGTAGATGCCAAAGAGTTGGAAGAAAATTTATCATCCCTTATAAGAAAACTGGCTTTTTTTGAAACTCTACAAGCTAAACAAAAGAAAAAGAAAGAGCTTGAAAGTGACTTTTTTGAAGTATTGTCCAGCCTAGATAGTATGATTCAAGAAAACTTTAAAAACGGTGAAAATCTTGCAGATGAGATAAGAGATAATTTACACGAAGAGTATGTGAAACTTAAAAAGTTTTATGAAATTTAAATTGGTATAAAATTTGCTTCATTTGTTGTAGCTTTTTTGAAAGGTTACAACAAATGAAGATAAAACAAAATGACCAGTCAATCAATATAACCATCAAAGATGATGTTCAAACTTTCTACTATCTAAAAAGCCTGATTGATAAAAATTTTAAAAATAAAATCGGTAATAAAAATAAAATCATAGTTTTCAACGACTCTTCGGAGGAGATTGGAAGAAAATATTTTTTGAAACTTCTTTCAAGAATATATGCAAGAAAAACCGGAAAAAAACTTAAAAAAATCTGGCAAATAGAAAAAGCTGTCAATAAAATCATAAAAATAACACTTATCAAAAAAAATCAAATACAAAATATCGTAAATTTTAGACTTAATTTTTCCAAACAAAACTCTTCGGTTGAGATAGAGATGGATGTAAAAAATAGGCTTATTTTAAGAGGGTTGCAAAATATATTTGATGATTATAGAGTTCTTTATCGTCCCTCAAGCAATATAGTTTTGATTTTTGATTTTGATAGAAGTATTATTGCAAAATTAAAAGAGTTTACCGCTATGAAGGAGATATTGGGAAATTTTATACATTTTCATTATGACAAAAATATATTTGATGAAATTGAACTCTTTTTATCCTGCGCTACAAAAAAAAGAAAGTCTGTCAATTTACTTCTCGAGGATTTTTACAAACTGTTAAATTGCTCTCAGGAAGATTCATACGAAAAAGTAAGAGCAAACTATCTTTCTTTGGTTAAAAAGTATCATCCCGACAATATACTCAGTGACAATACGCTCATCATTAAAGTTTACAGTAAAAAATTTCAAAAAATTCAACAAGCCTACAAAACTATCAAAGAGTATCATAAATATATCGGAAATGTTGCATAGCTACACTAAAAAAGTTTCTAAAATATATGCCATAACATTTTTAAAGCCAAAATATAAAGAATTATGGCAATAACTTTTTTTATTTGTAACTGGGTAAGTTTAAAGTGCATCAGATAATTTCCAAGATATCCGCCTATAATAGCGGCAACAGCAGTGACTGATAACAATATCCAGTCAATCTCGACAAAACTTGCATAGCTTAAAAATGAAGTAAAAGCGGAAAACGGTACAACAAAACTTACTGTAACTGCTACCTTTTTTGGCTCATATCCAAACAGTACCAAAACAGGAAGTAGCATATTACCCCCTCCTACTCCCAAAAGTCCTGACAATAATCCTATAAGGATACCGGTTATAGCCAATACAAAAGGTGTTTGGAGATTTGTTTTTGCCTTTTTCTTGAAAAACAGCATCATAGTGGCGCTAATCAGTAAAAAAAGTGCAAATAAAATTTTTACAATCTCTTTATCAACAAATTTTGAAAGTTGTGCACCTATGGGAGCAG